>DATLVV010000365.1:0-5707 GCA_035577165.1 Steroidobacteraceae bacterium
TAGCGGGAGTCCGCAGTCAGCAGACCCTGTTGATCCACTCCCACCCAAAAACACAGCGTGAGTCGCCCGCCGTCGTGACGCGCCCAGGCAAAGGTCTTTTTGCCCGCCTGCCAGACAGGGTGGCCGAATTGACGATCTTCCCGCGACTCCGGCAGCCGCAGGCATATCCGGCGCAAGATTTTCAGCACCGCCGCGGCGCGCGGCGACTTCATGGGGTCGATTTGGCTGGCGGATAATTTCTTCGCGGGAGCTTTGAAACGAGGCGTTTTTCCCAGAGCCGATCGCAGCTCGGCCGGGGCCACTTTCTCGTAGGCCTCGCGCACCAAGGCCGCGACCCGCTGCCATGCCACTCCCCGGTCGAGCACGACTCCCAACCAGCCGCGCGGTCCGACATAGGGCGGGACGAAAAAATGCCTGGGTTCGGCCCGCACATGCAGCTCTTGGGAGCCGGCGACGGCATTGAGCCACAAGGCGACCCGGCCGTCGCCGTGATGATTGACGGTGTACGTGGCAAAGGTCTTGCCGCGCACCCTGAAATTGGGTGCGCCGTGCGACACGAACTCTTCGGCTTCGGGCAGCCAGAGGCAAACATCGCGCACGGCTTGATGTAAGTCGCGAGCCAAAATTCTCTCCCGCGAATGGACCATCGTCGATGCTACAGTGACAAGCGAGAAATCACGAGCGCCGCCATTGAAACAGCCTGTTCTGCTCCTCTCCGGACTGTTGTGCGATGAAACCGTTTGGGCCGATATCCCCGAGCGCCTGCAAGACATCGCCGAGGCGCGCGTCATCTCGTTTCGAGGTTTCTTCACGATTCCTTCCATGGCCGAGCATGTGCTCGAGGCGGCTCCCGAGCGCTTTGCGCTGGCGGGGCACTCCATGGGAGGGCGGGTCGCGCTCGAGGTCATGCGGGTGGCGCGCGCGCGGGTGTCCGGCCTCGCCCTGCTCAATACCGGGGTGCACACCGTGCGCGACGGCGAACCGCAAAGCCGCGGCCGCCTGTTGCGCCTGGCTTATGAGCAGGGCATGTCGGCGCTGGCCGCCGAATGGCTGCCGCCGATGATGGCCGGCGGCGCGCGGACTGCGGCGATCATGCCGCGATTGACGGCGATGGTTGAGCGCTCGACCCCGGATGCCTATGCCGGGCAGATCAAGGCGCTGCTCAATCGGCCTGATGCATTGCCGGTGTTGCCGACGATCGACGTGCCCACCTTGCTGCTCAGCGGCAGCGAGGATACGTGGTCGCCGGTCTCGCAGCACGAGACCATGCGGCGCAGAATTCCGCATGCCACACTGTTCGAGATTCACGGGGCCGGTCACATGGCGCCGTTCGAACGGCCCGAAGCAGTTGCCGTGGCGCTGCGCGAATGGCTGATGCAGATCGAGCGCGGCGGCGGCGCCGATGCAGGGAGAAAATAATGAAGTCGATCGGGCCGGTGCGCGCTTGCGCGATGATCGCGGCGTTGAGCTTGCAGAGTACGGCCATCGCCGGCAGGACAATATTCATTCACGGACATATCTACACCGGCAATTCCCGGACCCCCTGGGCCGCCGCCTTGGCCGTGCAGGGGCCGCGTATCGAGGCCGTCGGCAGCGACGCAGCCGTCCTCAAACGCCGCGGCAGCGGCACCCAGGTGATCGACTTGCACGGACAAACCGTGATTCCGGGAATCGTCGATTCGCACACCCACATGCTGTACGGCGCGTACGCGCTGCACGGCCTGAATCTGTCCACTCCGGAAGCCAGCATCACCCCGGATAAGCCGCAACTGCTGGTCGAGCGGTTGAAGGCATATGCCGCAGCCCATCCGCACGATGCGGTTCTATTCGCGCGCGCCGACTTCAGCACCGTGCCGCCGACGACCCCGGCGCATGCGTTGCTGGATCAGGCCGGGGTGGACCGGCCGGTGATCGTTCACAACACCTCTGAACATGCGCTCTGGTTGAACTCTGCAGCCTTGCAGATGGCGGGCATCACAGACCGCCCGGTTGCGGACCACGACGAGGAGCGCGGCGTGATACGCGATGCCAGTGGGCATCCCAGCGGCGTCCTGCTCGAGGCCGCCATGCAGCTGGCCGCCCGCCCGGTCGCGGCGCGCGTGCCGCTGGAAGAGAAGCTGTCGATGCTGCAGGCTGCCGCCCATTATCTGAACAGTTTCGGCATCACCAGTGTGGTCAACGCCACGGGGGATCTCGCCGAACTCGAACTCTACGCCGCACTGCGCGACCGCGGCACGCTCACGGTGCGCACCCGCACGAGTTTTGGATCGGTCGCCGTGCAGCATCATCTCACTCCCGCTTTTCTGACGGAGTTGGAGCAGGCACGACGGCTCTATCATGACGACTGGGTGTCGGCGAACCTGGTGAAATTCTTTGCCGACGGCGCCAGCGGATTGATTCCACCGCTGGTTTATGACGCGCACGACTATGAAGCGATGGTCATGGAACTCGATTCGCGCGGCTACCAGATCATGACTCACGCGCTGCGCACCGACTCAGTTCACATGATTTTGGACACCTATGAACGATTGCAGCAGGCGCATGGGCCGCGCGATCGGCGGCTGCGCATCGAGCATGCCGATCTGATCGACGCGGTCGACATACCGCGGTTTGCCCGGCTCAAGGTGATCGCGGATATGCAGCCTTCGTTCTGTTGCGGCGAGGACGGCGGCGGCACCGATCCAGCCGAGCAGGTGCCCGCCGATCGCTGGCACTCCTTGCAGCAAAGCGGCGCGGTGCTGGCATTCAGCAGCGACTGGCCATGCACCTGGCCCCCCGACCCCTTCGTCTCGATTCAACAGACGGCGACGCGGCAGGCGTGGAAGTCCGCCGACACCGCCAACGTGGCGGGCGAAGCCTTGGATGGCGCAGGCCAGGGCGGCGCAAGCGTGACCGGCGCGATCTACGTCCCGGAGGAGCGGATCTCCGTGGCCGACGCCGTGCGCGCGTATACCCAGGGCTCGGCGTATGCCGCCTTCGCGGATGATAAAGTCGGCACGTTGGAAGTGGGCAAGCTGGCGGATCTGGCCGTCTTGTCCCAGGATATTTTCAGCGCCCCGCTCGAGTCCATCGGCAAGACCCGCGTGGTCACGACCATGGTGGCCGGCAAGATCGTCTACCAAGCGCCTCCGCCGGCGCAACCGCCTCCGCCGGCCCAAGCGCCTCGCTAGGCGCGCCGGACGGTCAATCCTGCGTCAAGGCGCGGGAACACCCGGCGCGCATTGCCCTCGAATATCTTGTAGCGGTCGGCGTCGCTCAGAGCGAGCGCATCCAGGTAGCGCTTGGTGTCGTCGTAGTACTGGCCGGTTTGCGGATCGATGCCGCGCACCGCTCCGACCATCTCGGAGCCGAAAATGATGTTGTCGATGGGAATGACCTTGAGCAACAGTTCGATGCCCGGCAGATGATAGACACAGGTATCGAAGAACACATTCTTGAGCAGGTAGTCCTTCAGCAAGGGGCGCTTCAAGTCCTGGGCGAGACCGCGGTACCGCCCCCAATGATAGGGAACTGCGCCGCCGCCATGCGGAATGATGAACCGCAGAGTCGGAAAGTCGGCAAATAGATCGCTGGTCAGGAATTGCATGAAGGCGGTCGTATCGGCGTTGATGTAGTGCGCCCCGGTGGCGTGAAAATTCGGGTTGCACGAGGAACTCACATGCACCATGGCAGGCACGTCGAGCTCCACCATTTTTTCGTACAGCGGATACCAATGCCGATCGGTCAGCGGCGGCGATGTCCAATGGCCCCCGGACGGATCCGGATTCAGATTGCAGCCGATGAATCCCAGATCCTTGACGCAGCGCTCGAGTTCCGCGGCGCTGTTGACCGGCGCGGCAGCCGGCGACTGGGGCAACTGACAGACCCCGACGAAGTTGCCCGGATACAGGGCAACGACGCGATGGATCAGGTCATTGCAGCTCTGCGTCCAGCGGCGGCTGGTCGTCTCATTGCCGATGTGGTGCGCCATGGCGGACGCGCGCGGCGAAAAGATCGTCAAGTCGGTGCCGCGGGCCCGCTGCAGTTTCAGTTGGGCATTCTCCAGGCTATCGCGAATCTCATCGTCGCTGATCTTGGCCTGCGAGAACAGCGGGGCATCGACGCCGCCGTTCAGCGCCGCGATTTGCTCGTCGCGAAACTTCTGCAGCGCGCCGGGCGCGGTGGTGTAGTGGCCATGGCAGTCGATGATCATGGTGCTCGCCTTGAAAGTTTAGTCCGCCCAATACATGCGGGTCGGGTTCTCGACCAGGATGCGCTGCCGCATCGCCGGGTCCGGACAGATTTCCGCGAATAGATCGACCAACTCGCCGTCGTTGGGCATGTCCTTGCTGATGTTCGGGTGCGGCCAGTCGGTACCCCAGAGGATGCGCTGCGAATCCACGGCAATCAGCGCGCGGGCGAACGGCACGGCATCGCGAAACGGGCGCTTGCCGACGGACACGCGCTCGGCGCCGCAGACCTTGATCCAAGCCAGCGGATTGGTGCCGTACAGATCGAGCAGCAGCTGGAACGGCCGCTGTTCGAGGCCGTCGGCTGCCTTGACGCGCCCCATGTGGTCGATGATGAAGGGTACGTCGATTCGCCGCAGCAGATCCGTCTGCGTCAAGATGTCATCGGCGTCGAAATGCAGCACCACATGCCATCCAAGAGGCTTGATCCGCGCGACCAAGCGGTGAAACACATCGAGGTCCGGCACACCCCCCAAGTGCTTGACGAAATTGAAACGAATCCCGCGAATGCCGCCTGCGTGCAGGCGCTGCAGTTCGTGATCCGTCACCGAGTCTTGCACGCAAGCAACACCCCGATAGGCGCCATGGCTGGAGGCGATGGCGTCCAAGGTCACAGCCATGTCCGTTCCATGACAACTCGCGTGCACGATCACCGCCCTTGAGACGCCGAGATGACGGTGCAACTTGCGTAGATTCTCGACCGGCGCATCCGGAGGCGTGTAGCTGCGGTCCGGTGAATATGGAAACTTCGCTGCCGGACCGAACACATGACAATGCGCATCGCAGGCGCCCGGCGGCAAGCTCAAGGCCGGTTTGACGGGATTGGGGTCGGGGGGCAGGCATCCTTTCAGTGGATTGACGGCGGCAGCGCTCATTTCTGCGTTTCCCGCAGCCATGCCGCTTCATCGTCGAAATACTTGAGGCCGGCTTTGGCAAGAGGTTCGCGCATGCCGTAGACATCGAGCCCCAGTTCGCCTGCCGCGAGACGCTTGCGGGTTCCCGTCTCTTTGGCTTCGCGCGCCGCGGCGGCGGCGGCCACTCGCGCAGCATGCAACTTCGGAACGATCACCACCCCATCGTCATCCGCGACCACCACATCGCCCGGATGCACCAATGCGCCGGCGCAGATAATGGGGGTATTGACGGACCCGATGGTGGCCTTCACGGTGCCTTTGGCATTGACAGTGTTCGACCAGACGGGAAACCCCATGTCGCGCAGCTCGGCCGTATCCCGGCAGCCGGCATCGATCACCAGGCCGACTGCGCCGCGCGCACGGAACGATGTTGCGAGCAAATCGCCGAACATTCCGTCCGTATTGGCGGACGAGGTCCCCAGCACGGCCACATCCCCCGGCTGCAGCATCTCGGCCGCGACATGCAGCATCCAGTTGTCGCCGGGATGCACCAGGATGGTGACCGCCGTCCCGCAAGCCTTGGCTCCCGGATAAATGGGACGCATGTAAGTGTCCAACAGGCCG
>DATLVV010000366.1:0-5207 GCA_035577165.1 Steroidobacteraceae bacterium
GGCCGGGGAACGCACCGAGATCGCGGCGTTCAAATTGGCGGAGCAATTGCGCGACGATTGGCCGGGCCTCGCGTTGCAAATCAATCTCGGCGGCGGCAGTTTCAAGACGCAATTCAAGCGTGCGGACAAGAGCGGGGCGGAGTTTGCGCTGGTTTTGGGGGATGACGAAGTGGCACGCGGCGCGGTCGCCGTGAAGGCCTTGCGGCGGGAACTGGCGCAGGAGGAATGCCCCCTTGCGCAAATCAGTGAACGCTTGGGGGTTTTGTTGGGTCTCAAGGGCGGGTAGCGGAGAAGTCATGGCAGAAGAATATTTGACCGACGATGAGCAAATGGAAGCCGTCAAGCATTGGTTTACGGAGTATGCCCCGTGGCTCATCGGCGGAGTTCTGGTCGGCGCGGCCGTGTTCTTCGGAAATCAGTATTTCCACAAATACACCAACGACCGTGGCCTGAAGGCCGCGGCGGAGTTCAGCGCCATGACCGCCGCGCTGCAGACCAACGACCACGAAAAGTCGCGGCGCATCGCCGAGGGTCTCATCAAGGACTATGCGAATTCACCGTATGCCGACCAGGCGCAACTGACCCTGGCGCGGCTCGACGTCGACGAGAATCATTTGGACAAGGCCATCGCGCCGCTGACGCAGGTCATGAACGATTCCAAGGATGCGGAACTGCGGCAGATTGCGCGCCTGCGCCTCGCACGTGTGCTGACCGATCAGGGCAAATCGGAAGAGGCGGTCAAGTTGCTGGCCGATCCGATCCCCGCGGCATTCGCCGCGCCGTACCACGAGGTGCGCGGGGACGCCTACCTCGCGAAAAAGGACATTGCGCACGCCGTGACCGAGTACCAGCAAGCGTTGGCGGCTGCGGATGCGGGCGGCATCAGCGCCTCGCTGCTGGAATTGAAGCTGCAGGATTTGGGGGCAATGCCGGCGCCGAACCTGAGCAGCGTTTCCGTGGACACTTTGAAGAAGGCCAAACCCTGATGCGTTTATTGCTCCCCTTAGGGCTTGCGGCGCTGCTGATCGCGGCCGGCTGCAGCAAAGACAAAGACGTCGAGCCGCCGGCAACCCTGGTCAAATTTCCCGAGACGTTGCCGGTGAAGAAGCTATGGGGCGAGGGCGTCGGCGGCGGCAAGAAGCAAATGGTGCTGCGCTTGGGGTTGGGCCCGGCGATCGACAACGGCATCGTATTCGCGGCGTCGCACAAGGGTGAGGTGCTGGCCACGCAGCTCGAGACCGGCCGCCATCTGTGGGTGAAGAAATTGAAGGTGCCGCTTTCAGCGGGGCCGGGTGCGGGATTCGGGATGCTGGTGCTGGGCACCAGCAAGGGTGCCATCATCGCACTCGACGGCGCCAGCGGGCGCGAGCTGTGGCGATCGCGAGTGAATTCCGAGCTGCTGTCGGCGCCGGCAATCGGTGAGAAAGTCGTGGTCATGCGTTCGGTCGATGGTCGTTTGCATGGCTTGGATGCGCACACCGGCAAGGAGCTGTGGTCGGTCGAGCAGCAGGTACCGCGCTTGAGCCTGCGCGGCACGGCAACCCCGATCATTTCGAAAGAGGCGGCAATCAGCGGCTTCGACAACGGCAAGATCATGGCGGTGTCGCTCAACAGCGGCGACACGGTCTGGGATACCGCACTCGCCTCGCCCCATGGCCGCACCGAACTCGACAGGCTGGTGGACATCGATTCGACGGTTCAGGTGGTCGGCGAAAACGTGTTTGCCACCGGATTCCAGGGGCGCACGGCGATGCTGGCCGCCGACTCCGGCCAGGTGTGGTGGTCGCACGATATGTCGAGTTATCGAGGCCTGGCGGCCGATGCCGACAATTTGTATGTGTCCCAGTCCGACGGCATCGTGGTGGCGCTGCGCCAGCGCGACGGTTCCGAAATGTGGCGCAATCAGAAATTGAAACTGCGCCGCTTGAGCGCCCCGGTCCTGACCAGCACGGCCGTGGTGGTCGCCGACTACCAGGGCTATGTGCATTGGCTGGATAAAAACACCGGCGAATTGGTGGCGCGCGAGCACATCACCAAGGAACGGGTCACGAATACGCCTGCGGCGATCGACGACACCGTGGTCGTGATGACCGACGGCGGCAAGATGGCCGCATATCGCGCAAACCCGGCGGGGGTGCGCGCGGCGCCTGCGTCGAAGTCTGCGGCCAAGCCCGCAGCCGCACCGGCGCCGACTCCGGAACCCGTGGCACCTGCGCCGGAAGCCGTGGCACCTGCGCCGGAAGCACCTACGTCGCCCGCGGAACCGCCGGCTTCGCCGCCCGACGCTCCTCCGCCCTCACCGTAGGCAATGTGCTGCCGGTAGTCGCATTGATCGGTCGGCCGAATGTAGGCAAGTCGACCCTGTTCAATGCCATGACCGGCACGCGCGACGCCTTGGTCGCCGACCTGCCGGGGCTCACCCGCGATCGGCAGTACGGTTTCGCGCGGCGTACCGAAGTCCCTTGCATCGTGGTCGATACCGGCGGGCTGGTGGAAAACGCCGACGTCATCGAGAGCTTGATGATCGCGCAGACCGAGCGTGCGATCAGTGAAGCCGATCGGCTCATCGTGCTGGTGGATGGCCGCGCGGGAGTCACGCCGCAGGATCAATTCGTGGCGCAGCTGGCACGGCGCAGCGGCAAGCCCATGTTCCTGGCGGTCAACAAGACCGAAGGTTTCGACCATGACATGGCGGTGGCGGATTTTCACCAGTTGGGATTGGGCGAGCCCCTGCCGATCGCCGCCGCACACGATCAAGGAGTGATTTCGCTGCTCGAGACCGTTCTCGAGGGTTTGACGCCGGACCCGCAGGACGGGCCCGAAATCACCGGCATCAAGGTGGCCGTGATCGGACGCCCGAATGTCGGCAAGAGCACCTTGATCAACCGCCTGCTCGGCGACGACCGCATGGTGGCATTCGATCAGCCCGGCACCACCCGCGACGCCGTGTTGGTGCCGTTCGAGCGCGACGGCGAGCGCTACACGTTGATCGACACCGCCGGATTGCGGCGCCGCTCGCGGGTCGAAGAAGTAGTTGAGAAATTCAGCGTCATCAAGACCCTGCAGGCGATCGAGACGTCTCACGTGGCCGTCGTGGTCATGGATGCCCACGACACCGTCGCTGAGCAAGACGCGAGCCTGTTGGGCACGGTCATCGAGCAGGGCAGAGCCGTGGTGCTCGCCGTCAATAAGTGGGACAACATTCCCGCCGAACAGCGCGACCTGATCCGCCAGCAAGTCCAGCAGCGCCTGCAGTTCGCCGATTTCGCTCCGCTGCATTTCATCTCCGCCCGCCACGGCAGCGGCGTGGGGGAGCTGTTCGCAGCCGTGCGCAAGGTGTACGCGGCTGCCACCCGCGACATGAGCACCCCGGAATTGACCCGGGTGCTCGAAGCAGCCATCGAAAGCCATCAACCGCCGCTGGTCAGCGGCCGCCGCATCAAGCTGCGCTACGCGCACCAGGGCGGCCGCAATCCGCCGGTGGTCGTCATTCACGGCAATCAAACCGATCGTGTGCCGGATGCCTACCGCCGCTACCTGGTCAATGTCTACCGCAAGGCATTCGATTTGATGGGCACGCCGGTGCGCGTCACATTCCGCGGCGATGAAAATCCCTATGCCGGGAAGCGAAACCCGTTGACGCCCCGGCAAGTGCGCAAACGTAAGAGGCTGGTCCAAAGGAATAAGCGCTAGGAGGAGGGCAGGCTTTCAGGGAATCTTTGCTAGACTAACCGTCAGGGGTCGGCGGGCGGCGTATTGGCGGGTAGTCATTTGCTGCAACTCATCAAAACAAAAACCTTCCGAATTGCAGCGATCATGGCGGCGCTGCTCGGCCTGTACGCTCTGGCGGGCTTCGTGCTGGTGCCGAGGTTGCTGCGCGCCGAGTTGATGAAGGAAATACCCCCAACCCTGGGGGTCACTCCGGCCGTCGGTGAAATCCACTTCAATCCGTTTACGTTCCGGCTCGAGGTCAGGGATTTCTCGCTGAGCGTGCCCGGCAGCGACACGTTGCTCGGGTTCCAGCGGTTGTTCGTCGACTTCGAGCTCTCGTCGATTTGGCACCGCGCATATACCTTCGCGAGCATCGACATCGCGGCGCCGACAATCAACGCCATCGTGGCGCACGATGGCGCGCTCAATCTATTGCAGTTGAAACCGAAGGTTCCGCCGCCGCCCAAACCGGAGGAGAAGAATCAGCCGTTGCCCGCGATTCGAATCGGCTCGCTCAAAGTCAGCGACGGACTTCTGTCCTACGAAGATCGCAGCCGTCCCGCCGATTTCACGACGCGGCTGCAGCCCATCAATTTCGAGCTGCGGGATTTCACCACGGGCGTCCACGGCGGGCAATTTACATTCACCGGCATGTCCAAGCTCGGTGAACGTATCGAGTGGCACGGTCACCTGTCGGCGCAGCCGGTCGAATCGGACGGCGAATTTCGACTGGTCGGGCTGCAGGCGCACACGATATGGGAAGAGATCGAGGACCGGGTCGCCTTTGAGATCAATTCTGGCTCCATCGACGTTGAGGCGACCTATAAGTTTGCCCTCAAAGATGCGGTGGATTTGAAGCTGGACGTTGCCAAAATCGCCGTCTCCGATCTGGGAGTGAGGCCCAAACAATCCGACAGCGATTGGATCACCATCCCGCAGCTTCTGGTCAGCGGCACCTCGCTTGATCTCTTGAAGCGGCAGGCCCATGTCGAGTCACTGTCGCTCAGCGGCCTCAAGTTGGTTACATGGCTGGAAGCCGACGGCTCGGTCAATCTGCTCAAGCTCGCGGCCGCACCGCCTGCGCCCCCGCCCACCCCGGCGCTCACTGCGGCCCCCGCAGCCCCCGCGGCCCCCACAGCCCCTGCGGCGGCCGCATCAGGCGCGCCGTGGCAGTTCGACCTGGCCAAATTCGATTTGCAGGATGCGCACATATCCGCCGAGGACCGCAGCACGACCCCGGCCGCGAAAGTGCTGCTGGCGCCGCTGTCGCTGCAAGTCGAGGGAGTGAGCTTGGATCTAGCGCGGCCGCTGAGCGTAGCGCTCGACACCAAGATCAACGACAAGGGTTCTCTGAAGCTCAACGGCGATGTCACGCCCCAGCCGCTGGCGTTCAATCTGAGCGTGAAGCCGAGCAACATCGACCTGACGGCCATCCAGCCGTATATCGCGAAGAGCACTTCCATGACGCTGCTGAGCGGGCGGCTGAACGCCGATGT
>DATLVV010000367.1:0-2032 GCA_035577165.1 Steroidobacteraceae bacterium
GATGGTGCTGCTGCGTACCAGATTGAGTCCGATCCGCGCGATGGCCACCCGCAAATCCGTGGTGTGCCGTCCGCCCACGTTCACCCCGGCCGAATTCGCCAGCTGAATCAGGCGCGCCGCCAGCGAGGGCTCCGCGCCGACGATGCGGACGATTTTGTCGGCCGTGACTTCTTCATCCTGCAGGGCTTTGCGCACCCGCTGCGCGACGTCGGGAAAGCTGGGCAGGTCGACTTTTCCCTTGGATAATTCGCCGGCCAACATCGTCACGAAGGCGAAACCGTTGGACTCTTTACTGGGGGTGCTGGGAGAAGCTTTCACGATGCATCCTTCAAATTTGCGTGCGGGCAACCGACGGTACGTGACTGCCGCTATTTAGCTATCGGCCACAATGCGTCCGTCTTTAGGACGCGGCATTATGTAATGCCGCGCTCCGCCAGGAAGTCGCCGAGGATTCGCGCCGTGTGGCTCTTATTCGGCTTGCGCACAATGGCTTCCGGCACCCCCTCAGCAACGATGCGGCCGCCGCCGGAACCGCCTTCCGGACCAAGGTCGACGATCCAGTCCGCCTCGGCCATGACATCCAGATTGTGCTCGATCACGACCACGGTGTTGCCCGAGTCGACCAGCCGATGCAGGACGCGCACCAGCTTTTCGACGTCGGCCATGTGCAGACCCACCGTGGGCTCGTCGAGCACGTACAGCGTGTGCTGGCCTTCGCGGCGCGCCGTATCGATGCCGAGCGCGTCGGTACGCACTTTCGCCAGTTCAGTCACGAGTTTGATGCGCTGGCTTTCGCCGCCGGACAGCGTCGGACTTGGCTGTCCCAAGCTCAGATAACCGAGCCCGACCTCGGCCAGCAGGCTCACCGGATGATGCACGCTGTGCTGAGCCGAGAAGAATTCCAGCGCGTCGTCGACGCTCATCGCCAGCGTTTCGCCGATGTTCCTGCCCTTGAACAGGATGGCCAGCGTGTCCGCATTGAAGCGTCGGCCGCCGCAAACGTCGCACAGGACTTGAACATCGGGCAAAAAGTTCATCTCGATGCGCTGCACGCCCTGGCCCTCGCAGGCCTCGCAGCGGCCGCCGGCCGTGTTGAAGGAGAAACGGCTCGCCGTAAACCCTCGCATCCGCGCCTCGACCGTATCCGCGTACATGCGGCGGATGGCCTCCCAGAATCCGATATAGGTCGCCGGGCAGGAGCGCGGAGTCTTGCCGATGGGAGTCTGGTCGACTTCGAGCACGCGGCTGATGGACTCCCATCCGGTAATGGCGGCGCATCCTTGAGGGGGACTCTCCGGGTTGCGCGCGCGGCCGTTGCGCTTGGGGCGCGACAAAAGCTGCCGTAGATTCTTCAGCAGTACGTCGCGGGCAAGCGAAGACTTGCCGGATCCCGAGACCCCGGTCACCACGGTCAGCCGCCCCAGGGGGAAACGCGCGTTCAACCCGCGCAGGTTGTGCAGCACGGCTCCATGGATCTCGATGGCGGGCGTTTCCCGGAGTATCGGGCGGCGACGGGACCTTGAATGCCGCAGCGGCGATGCGAGACAGCGCCCGGTTGCCGAATTGCCGAGGAGGGCGAGCTGTGCGGCAGTGCCCTCGGCCACCAACCAGCCGCCGCGGGTGCCCGCGCCCGGACCCAGATCGATGACGTGATCGGCGCGGCGAATCGTCTCTTCGTCGTGTTCGACCACCACCAAGGTGTTGCCCTTGGAGCGCAGCCGCTCGAGGGTATCCAAAAGAGCAATGTTGTCGCGCGGGTGCAGGCCGATGGTGGGTTCATCCAGCACGTAGCACACGCCCTGCAAATTCGATCCGAGTTGCGCCGCCAATCGGATGCGCTGCGCCTCGCCGCCGGAGAGGCTGGGCGCGGCGCGGTTCAATTGCAAATAGCCGAGCCCGACGTCGCAGAGAAAGCGGGTCCGGGCGGCGAGCTCGGCCAGCAAATCCCGGGCGATGTCGAGTTCGCGCCCGGCCAGCTTGAGGGTCTGCAGCGCCGCCGAGAATTCCCGTACGGGCAGGTTCGAGAGTTCTG
>DATLVV010000368.1:0-4981 GCA_035577165.1 Steroidobacteraceae bacterium
ATGTGAAATAGTTTCAAGGTCTCGCACAATGTGGCCAGCGTGTCGCAGCGGGCAATTCCCGCCTGGCGGCAAAACGCCTCGAATATTTCATCCGCACCTGCCAGTGCCCCGGTATGGCTGTGCGCGGTGCGCGCCGCTGCATCGGTGCGGCCCGACTTGATGACGGCGATTGGCTTGCCCGCAGCGCGCGCCCGCTCGGCCGCGCGCGCAAATCGTTCGGGATCCTTGATGCCTTCGAGGTACAGACCGAATGCCGTCACGCGCGCATCGTCGCAGAGAACTTCGATCAGGTCCTCGACCGCCAAACGCGTCTGATTGCCCACGGTAAACAGGCAGCCGATCGGCACCGAGCGATGATTGAACATGAGCGTGAGGGCAATCGTGCCGCTCTGGCATATGAGCGCGACGCCGCGCTCGACGGGCGGTCCCACGATCTGATCGGGCATCATGGCGACCCGGTCGAAGAAATTCACGAACCCGTAGCAATTGGGTCCGAAGAAGGGCAGGGGGCCGGCATTGCCGGCCAGATCATTCGTGAGGGCAATGCCGGATTGGGTACCGGTCTCCGAGAAGCCGGCGCTGAAGCAGACGAATCCTCCGGCGCCGCGGGCGGCCAGCGCGGCGGCGACGCTCGGAGCCTCGTGACTAGGAACCGCGACGAATGCCGCATCGGGAACCTCGGGGAGATCGGCAACCGAGCGATAATAGGTGGTCGCGGCGGTCGACGCCCGGCTCGGGTGAACGCGCCACAGTCGGCCCGAATAGCCGATCGTGGCATTGCCCGCGGCGACCGCGTCGGTCCAAGCGCCGGCCCCGATCAGAACGATGCTGCGCGGCGCAATGAGTCGATGAATGTCCACCGGCGGCATTCTTCAGCGACGCTTCATTTCAATCTTGCGCGAAGCCGGGCCGAAAGCCTCGCGCGCAGCCGCGGACAGCTTGAGTTCTCCGAGCTTCGCAGACACCTCATCAGGAAATGACGCAACCGCGGGCTTGTCGCCTTGATGCACATGCAACAGCATCATCTCGGCCGTGGCAACCGGTTCGTCGACTCGGGAACAGATGAACCGGCAACCGACTTGGAGCCGCTTGCGATCGAAATCCAACACCGAGGTGTGGACCCCGAGATCGTCCGAGCTCTTGACCTCATGCAGATAGTGTAAATGCACTTCGAGTGTATACAGCGTGCAGTGAGTGCGCGCGCGGTAGGCGGCGTCCAGTCCTAGATGGTCCATCACCTCGTCGATGGCGAAGCTTGCCACCAATGCGTAGTAGGCATCGCGCAGGTGGCCGTTGAAGTCGATCCAATCGGCTTGGATGGCGGCGCGATAGACGGGAAGCTCGCTCACGGCGCGCTCAGCGAAGCTGCAGTTTTTCGCGCGCCTGCGCAGGGCTCAGCACCCGCGCTCCCAGGGCCTCGATGATGGTGCGCGCCCTCTCCACCAATTGTGCGTTGCTGGCATACACTCCCTTGCTCAAATAGAGATTGTCCTCCAGGCCGACGCGCACGTTGCCGCCGAGCAGCACCGCCTGCGCCACCCAGGGCATCTGCATGCGGCTGATGGCAAAGCTGCCCCAGTTGCAGTTCTCGGGCAGAGAATTGACCATGGCGAGCAGATGCCCGACGTCGGCCGGAACTCCGTAGGGGATTCCCATGCACAGTTGAATCAGCGACGGCGCGGTGAGGAGACCTTCCTTGACCATCTGCTTGACGAACCAGAGATTGCCGGTATCGAAGACCTCCAGTTCAGGCTTGACCCCGAGGTCCTTGCAGATGCCCGCGCCTTGGCGCAGGTAGTTGGGGGTCGACACGTAGGCACGATTGCCGTCGCCGAAATTCAGGGAGCCGCAATCCAAGGTTGCAATGTCCGGCCGATAAAGACCTTCGTGGCACAGATCGATGACATGGCGCATTCGATCTTCCTGGCTGACGAAATCGCTGCCGGGAGCGGGCGTGTCCTTCAACCCGTGATCGCCCACCACGATGTAGCCGCCCATGCCGCAGGTGAGATTCACGATTACATCGACCTTGCTTTCGCGAATTCGTTTGACGACCTCGCGATAGTGCCTGGTCTCCATGCTGAAGGCGCCGGTTTCGGGCTCGCGGACGTGAATGTGCACGATGGCCGCGCCGGCCTGCGCCGCCGCGATCGCCGTGGCGGCAATCTGCTCCGGGGTGACGGCGCAATGGGGGCTCTTGGTGACCTTGGTGTCATCGCCGGTGACGGCGCAGGAAATGATGACATCGTGATTCATGGGACAACCTCCGAGGCTTGGAAATGAACGGCGCTCGATCGTTTTATTATATCGATGATAATATTTAAATGCGGCCGGAGCAACTACAGCAGCAGCAGTGCGCCCTTGATCAGGGCAAACAACACTCCCCACACGATGGCGATGGACACGGCCGTCGCGCACAGGCCGGCCAGCACCCAAACGCCGTCGCGCTCGAGAATGGCCAGTGAAAACAGGCAAATGGCGATGGCCGGCGGCATATTGCCCATGGGTATGGGCAGAAACAGAATGATGGAGAGAAACAGACAAACCCCGCCGATGGCGTATTCGAACGGCGGCCGTGCGAGTACCGCGAGTCTCGGCCGCAACAGCCGTTCGGCGCGCGCGAGCCAGGGCGCAACCCGCTGGACGACAATCGCAAAATGAACCCGATCCATGGAGCGGGCCACGATCACCTTGGGCAGCCAGGGACCTCGGCCGAAAGCCAGTTGGGCGGTCAGCAATAGCAGTGGCGTGCCCAGAATTGCAGAGGCACCGGGCGGCATGGGGATGATGTTCGGCAGCGCGAACACGAATATGAGCGCGCCGATGGCGCGGTCATGAAGTTCCGCGAGCAGATCACCGACAGAGATGCGTTGGCGCGTATCGTCCGCAGCGATGCGCAGCAGGACCTGCGACAAGGGAGCGCGTGAGTTAGCGGGCCGCGCCACTCGTGTGCCGCCCGCCGGCCAGCGCCCGGATGATCTCCGTCTCGCTGCACACCCCGATGATGCGGCCCGCCTCGGCGAGCAGCACCGGGTGGCCGGTGCTCTGGCGCAAATGAATGATGGATTGCAGAGACAGCGAGGCGGGTGCCACGGCAAGCCCCGGCTGGGGACGGGTGACATCAGCATCGTCATGAATGTGGCAGAGTGCGTGGGCGACGCCGTCGAGCTGCAGGTCCGTTGCCTCATCCGAGTCGCTCAGGCTCAGCCGATAGCGCCGTCCGTCGTCCAGCCACACATGACCGCGCTCGCCCGCGAGCAGCGCGCGGCGCTGCATGATCATGCTGCCGGTGAGCACGGTCAGCGGATTCATGTGTCGCACGAATTCCGCCACATACTCGTCCGCCGGCGCCAGGACGATGTCCTCGGCGGTGCCGGTCTGAATGATCCGGCCGTTCTGCAGAATGGAAATGCGATCTCCGAGCCGCAACGCCTCGTCCAGGTCGTGGCTGACGAACAGAATGGTCTTCTTGACCCG
The DNA here is from genome assembly GCA_035577165.1 of Steroidobacteraceae bacterium. Lineage (GTDB taxonomy): Bacteria > Pseudomonadota > Gammaproteobacteria > Steroidobacterales > Steroidobacteraceae > Bog-1198. The sequence continues at coordinate 3,478 of DATLVV010000368.1, forward strand.
TGCCTGCAGGGTCAGCAGTTCGTCCTGCAACTTGCCGCGAATCAGCGGATCGAGCGCCGAGAATGGCTCGTCCATGAGCAGAATATCCGCATCGGTGGCAAATGCCCGCGCCAGCCCGACGCGCTGCTGCATGCCGCCCGACAGTTCGCTGACGAAACGATCAGCCCATTGCGACAGGCCGACCAACTCCAGTTTTTCATCGACAATTGTTTTGCGCTTTGCGGCGCCGTCGCCGCGCAGTTCCAGGCCGAAGCCGACGTTCTCGCGCACGGTGCGCCATGGCAGCAATCCGAACTGTTGGAACACCATGGCCACGCGCTCGCGGCGCAGCCGGCGCATTTGCAGGGTGTCGCAGGTGGCGACGTCGATCGCGGATTCGCCGTCGCGGACCCAAACATGGCCGCGGGTGACGGGGTTCAAGCCGTTGGCGGCACGCAGCAGGGTGGACTTGCCGGAGCCCGAGAGGCCCATGAGCACCGATATCTCGCCGCGCGCCACGCTCAAATTCGCACCCGCCACGCCGACGATGACTCCGTACTTGCTCTGGATGTCGCCGCGCGTGCTGCCGCCGTCGAGCGCGGCCAGCGCCTCGCGCAGGGCCTTGCGTCCGTCGCGCCCGGCATTGGCAAACAGGATATCGACGTCCTTGAATTCCACGGCCGAGTTCATCGAGAGTCTCCGCGTTCTTTCGGCCGGCTGATGCGGTCCAGGATGATGGCCAGCAGGACAATGGTGAACCCCGCTTCAAAACCCATGCCCACCTGCACCGAGTTCAACGCTCGCACCACCGGAGCACCGAGGCCGCCGGCGCCGACGAGGGCGGCAATCACCACCATGGACAGACTCAACATGATGCATTGAGTGATGCCGGCGACGATGGTGGAGGCGGCGCTCGGCAGCTCCACTTTCCAGAGGAGCTGCATGGGTGTGGCGCCGAAGGCTTCCCCGGCTTCAATGAGCGGTTTTGGCACGGAGGATATGCCCAGATGCGTCAGCCGTATGGGCGCCGGCAGCGCAAAGATCACTGTCGAAATCAATCCCGGCACCACGCCGAGTCCGAACAGTACCAGCGTCGGTATCAAGTACACGAAGGTCGGCAGGGTCTGCATCAAATCGAGCACCGGCCTCAAGGCTGCGAACAACCGCGGCCGGTGAGCGGCAGCGATTCCGACCGGGATACCGACGGCCGCCGAGGCCAGGGTGGCGACCATGACCAGCGAGAGCGTCTCGAGCGTCGCCAGCCAGTAGCCTTGATTCAGGATGAAGAGGAGCGCCAGCGCCACGAAGGCGGTGAGCGTCCAGGAGCGGCGCAGCACCCACGCCAGCACCGTGACCGCGAATATCAGCACCAGCGCGGGCAGGGCACGCAGCAACGTGGTCAGCCCATCGACCATGCCGCGAATGACGATGGAGATGCCGTTGAATACGAAGGTGCCGTGCGCCTTGATGGTGTCGATGGCCACCGCCATGGCATCGCCCACGGGAATCTTGTGGCCGAGGATCC
>DATLVV010000369.1:0-7146 GCA_035577165.1 Steroidobacteraceae bacterium
CATCCCTTCAACGAAGGCGGATACGATCCCGTGCCGGACAAGAGAATGATCAATGCCTAATATCAATATCCGCACCGCGCTGTGGGGCGCCCTCGCCGCGATCCTTTTCTACGGCTACCAAATCTGGATGCACGACTATCCGCCTGCCGCCGCGCCCGCAAGCTCTGCGCAGTCCACTGCCGCTCCGGGCGGCAGTCTCGGCGACTCTTTGCCGCAGGCCGCGAGCAGTGCGGCGTCTGCCGCGGCACCCGCTGCTGCCACGGCACCGGCTGCCCCGGCAACCGCAGGCGTGCCCGCCGCTGCAACGGCGGTGACGGAGCCCTCTGCCGGCCCGCCGTCCGGCATTCCCGCGGCGGCGGACACGAGCGTCTCGCCACCGCTGCATGTGACCACCGACGTGCTCGACATCACCATCAATCTGCGGGGCGGCGAGCTTGATCAAGCGGATCTCTTGCGCTACCCACTGCGCAAGGATGCGCCGAATGTTCCGGTCCGGCTCCTGAGCCGCGAACCGCCGGCTTCCACGTACTTGATGCAGACCGGTTTGTCGGGCGCCGCCGGCGAAGCGGCACCGACGCATCTTGCGGTCTGGTCGTCGGCCGAGAAATCTTTCACGCTGGCGCCGGGCGCCAAGGAAGTGCGCGTACCGCTGACCTGGACTGATGGTCAGGGGCTGACCGTAACCAAGACCTTCGTGTTCACACGCGGCATGTATTCCATCGACCTGATTTACGATGTGCAGAACGCCGGCACCGCGCCACGGCATCTGCTGCCCTACGCGCAAATCGTGCGGCACTGGGAACATCCATCGCGATCCTACTTCGATGTCGAGACCTACTCGTTCAAGGGACCGGCGGTGTATGACGGCTCCAAATCCAAGGACCTGAACGTCGAGAACGACACGGACAGCAAATTCTCCGCGACCATCACCAACGGCTGGCTGGCCTCGCTGCAGCATCAGTTCGTCGCCGCCGTCGTTCCCAGCGCCGATCAACCCTACAAATACGAACTGCAGGTCAAGGACAACAGATATCAGCTGAGCGCCACCGGGCCGGTCACCGAGGTGGCCGCCGGCGCCAAGGCGCAATTCCACGAAAAACTATTCGTCGGCCCCAAACTACAGTCGCAGCTGGCCGCGACCGGTCCGAGCCTCGAGCGCACGGTCGACTTCGGAATATTGACCGTGCTCGCGCAGCCGCTGTTCGTGGCGCTCAAATGGGTGCATGGGCTGGTCGGGAATTGGGGCTGGGCCATCATCATCGTCACGGCCCTGATCAAATTGATTTTCTATCCCTTGAGCCAGGCCAGCGGCCGCTCCATGGCCAAAATGCGCACCGTCGCGCCGCGCATGAAACAGATCCAGGACACCTTCAAGGACGATCGCGAAAAACTCGGTCGCGCCATGATGGAGCTCTACAAAAAGGAAAAGATCAATCCGCTCGCCGGTTGCTTGCCGATGCTGGTGCAGATTCCCTTCTTCATCTCGTTCTACCGGGTGCTGCTCGAGAGCGTGGAAATGCGCCAGGCGCCGTTTCTGCTGTGGGTCAACGATCTCTCCTCGCGCGATCCCTTCTTCGTGTTGCCGCTGCTGATGGGCGCCGCCATGTTCGCGCAGTTCAAACTGAACCCGCCGCCGCCGGATCCCATGCAGGCGAAAATCATGCAATTCATGCCGCTGATCATGACGGGAATGATGGCGTGGTTCCCCTGCGGCCTGGTGCTCTACTGGCTGACCAACACCTTGTTGACCATTCTGCAGCAGTGGCGGGTCAATCAGGTGGTGGAAGCCGAGGCCTCCAAACCGAGATCTTAGCCGCCCCGTGAATTCCGCCGACACCATCGTCGCCATCGCCAGCGCGCCCGGGCGGGGCGCCGTCGGCGTCATCCGAGTGTCGGGTCCCGACGTACCCAGGATCGCGGCCGGCATTCTCGGCGCGCTGCCCGCCCCGCGGCACGCGGAGCTCCGCGCCTTCCTCGATCATCAGCGCAATGCCATCGACGAAGGCGTTGTTTTGTACTTTCCCGCGCCGGCCTCCTATACCGGCGAGCACGTGCTCGAGCTGCAAGGTCACGGCGGAGCATTGGTCATGGACCTGATGACGCAGCGCCTGCTCGAACTCGGCTGCCGCATGGCGCGGCCGGGCGAGTTCAGCGAGCGGGCATTCTTGAACGGCAAAATCGATATTGCGCAGGCCGAAGCCATTGCCGATCTGATCGATGCCGGCAGCCGCGCCGCGGCACGTGCCGCCGTGCGTTCCATGCAAGGAGAATTCTCGAGCCGTATCGCCGACCTTACCGCGAAGATCACGGCTTTGCGCGTGTTCGTCGAAGCAGCCATCGATTTTCCCGACGAAGAAATAGATTTCCTCGGAGGGGAGGCGCTGCGTGAGCGTCTCGCGGCGGTCTTTGCCGCCTTTGAGTCGATCACCGCTCAGGCGCGCCAAGGCGCGCTGCTGCGCGACGGGCTGAATGTGGTGATCGCGGGCAAACCCAATGCCGGTAAGTCCAGCCTGCTGAACAAGCTGGCCGGCGACGAGGTCGCCATTGTCACGGACGTGCCCGGGACCACCCGCGACGTGCTGCGCCGGCCGGTGCAGGTCGACGGCCTGCCGGTGAACCTGATCGACACCGCCGGCCTGCGCGCCGCCCTCGATGTGGTTGAGGCCGAGGGCGTGCGGCGCGCGCGCAGCGAAATCGTCCGCGCCGACCATGTGCTGTACATCTTGGATGCCGCGATCGACTCCGACGATTGGGCGGCGGACGTCGCACAATTGCCCGCAGGTATTCCCCACACCCTGGTTTTCAACAAGATCGATCTGATCGCCGCCGCGCCGCGGCTCGAGGCAGCCGCCGTACCGCCGCGCATATTCTTGAGCGCGCGGAGCGGTGCCGGGCTTGATCTATTGCGCAGTCATTTGAAGGATTCCGCCGGCTATCTCGAACCGGAGTCCGGAGCCCTCGCGGCGCGGCGCCGGCATCTCGATGCCCTGGGACACGCGCGGCAGCACGTAGAAGACGCCGCCGCCATCCTGCGCACCACCCGCGCATTCGAATTATTCGCCGAAGATTTGCGTCTGGCGCAGCGCGCGCTGGGAGAAATTACCGGCGAATTCACCAGCGAGGATCTGCTGGGGAAAATATTCGGCAGCTTTTGTATCGGGAAATAACCGCCGCGCGACGCGATCATCGCCGCTCGTCATGCGCGCAATCGTCAAACGCTTTGCTTGCGCTGCTGCAGTTCGATCATGTCGGTATCGGTGAGCCGCGCGAGACGAGCGCAGATGCCGAGAACCGCCAATATGGCGAGCGTGACGACCGCGGTGATAATCGGAAAATGCCAGAACAGCCACACCATGATGGCTGCGGAGAGCGCCAATATTGCCAGGAGCGCGACGATATTCGTGCGCGCGTGCGACGATTCGACCATGCCAGTCCCCCATTCCAACCGGATTCCCGAACCACCTTATACAGGGTGCGTTGCTAAACGACCATACAGTAAAAACCCCTAAAGTCGTCTCGACTATCCGAGCATACTTTCTCGACGCCAATGCCGGGCGGTCAAAACGATCAACAGCAGTGCAACGCCTAGCGACGCCGCGGCCGACACCCACACGTCGAGCGCTGCGACCGGCTCGTCCTTGAGCACGCTGGTCATCAACAGATGCTGGCTCAAACTTGGGATGAACATCAATGAAGCGTGGGTTCTCAACGAGTAGATGCTGGCAAAGGCGATGGGCAGCGTAGGCACCAGCAACACGGCGGTCAGGTAGGTTTGGGCCTCGCGGTAGCTGCGGGTAAACGAGGCGACGAAAGTCATGAGGGCGGCGCCCAGCGGCACAAAGGGCAGACAAATTGCAAAGAAAATCAGTGCAGTGCCGCCGCCCAAGTTCGCGCTCATGCCGAGTTTTTCGAGCGGCACGAAGCGAAACACGCAAACGAAACCCGTGAGGCTCAAAGCCAGCGAGATGCACATATAGGCGCAGGTCGCGAGAATCTTTCCGCCCACCAGGCTCGAGCGCGCCACGGGCAGGCTGAGCAGCGCCTCCAAAGATCCCCGTTCCCGCTCCCCCGCCGTGGAATCGATCGCGAGGTACAGTCCGCCCATCAGGACCGCGAACAGCACGAAATAGGTCATGAAGCCGAGCACCACGACGGCTCTGCCCGCGGGAGTCGCCACATCGATTTCGTTGACCGCGACCGGGACCGCCAGCAGCGGATCGACGCCTCTGACCTGCAGCCGCAGCTGCGCAATGGCGCTGGCGTAGCCTCCCAGCACCGCCCGGGCGCGATCGGCGATCTTGCGAGTCTGCGAATCCGCGCTGTCCGCCACCAACAGCACGGGCGCAGGGGTCGCCGCGGTGAATCGCGGGCCGTATTCCTTGGGAACGATGAGTACGACTTGCGCGTGACCTGCGCGGACTGAGGCTCGCGCCTCGCTCTCCGCCAGCGTTGCTCTGTTGAGTGTGACCCCGTGGGCCTCGAGATACTGCGACAGCCCCGGCGCGTACTCGCTGCCCGATATGGTCAGCTTGAGCGGTTCATCCGACTCGGCCACGCTCTGATCGAGCGTGCGCGACACCATGAGACCGAACAACAGCGGGCCGAACAGGGGGCCGAACAGCAAGGCCGATAGCAGGGTGCGGCGATCGCGCAGGTTCTCCAAAAATTCCTTGCCGAAGACCGTGAACAGCGGGTGCACTCAACTGACCCCTTTGGCATCGCCCAGCACTTGCAGAAACGCTTCTTCCAACGAGCCTGCGCCGCTCCGTTCGCGAATCGATTGCAGCGTCTCGTCCGCGAGCACCTGGCCGTGGCCTATGATCACCACCCGATCGCAGAGGGCCGCGACCTCCTGCATGACGTGCGAGGAGAACAGCACGCAGCGCCCTTCAGCCTTCAGCGTGAGCAGCATGTCCCGCAAATTGCGTATCGCCATGACGTCCAACCCGTTGGTCGGTTCGTCGAGCACGATATTGCCGGGGTCGTGGACCAGCGCGCGCGCCAGCGCCACCTTGATGCGCTGGCCCTGGGAAAAACCCTTGGCGCGGCGGTCGAGGAAGCCGTCCATGCCGAGGGTGCGGGCGAGTTCCTCCGTTCGCGACCGCAAGCGATCGTTGCCGATTCCCTGCAGCGAGCCGAAATAGTGAATGTTCTCGCGCGCCGTCAAGTTGGCGTAGAGGCCGGCGGCATGCGGCAGCACTCCCAGCCGCGCACGGGCGCGGGAGGTCTCGCCGCGGATATCGATGCCGTCGACGCTAGCCTGGCCGCTGTCAGGGGTCAGCACGCCGTACAGCATGCGCAAGCACGTCGACTTGCCGGCGCCGTTGGCGCCCAGGATGCCGGTAATTTCGCCGTCGCGAGCCACGAAGGAGACATCGCGAGCCGCCTCGACGGCGCCGAACCGCTTGCACAAGTTCGCAGCCTCGATCATGGCGACGGACCCGACATGCTCACGAAGAAAGCCGCCGGCCGATGCTGTTCGAGGCAGGCGGCATCGAGCTTCTCGGGCGCGGCCCCGTCCAGAAACTCAGCCATCAACTTCGGCACACAGCCGGTGGCGACCTGGCCATGGCCCTCGCCGCTCAATACCAGGTGCCGATGATGGGTGAGGCCGGAAGCCGCGCGCTCCGCGTCGGCAGGAGGGGTCACGGGATCCGCTTCTCCGGACAAGAGCAGCGTGGGAATCTCGCTCCGCAATGGACTGTGCAGATCGGCGTCCACCGCACCGCGCGGCCATAGTTTGCAAATCTCTTGGAAGGCATCCAATTGATCCGCACCCTGGTAAGTGCGGGCAACGGCCGCGCGCTGCACCTCGGTTGCGGCGAAAAACGGCACGTCCTCGCTGCAGATCACGCTGTTCTGCATGCCGCTGGCTATGTTGTAGCCGACTTGCCGGGCGGTCATGACGGTCTGCGCGGCCAGCGGCGCCAGCGCGCCTTGTGCCGCTCGATGCACCAGCGTCGGCAGCAGCGCTGCTTGGCTGGCGCTATAGGAAAGAAACCTCAAAGCCGCGTTCAGCATGCTGCGATTGAATTGGATCTCGAGCGGCTGGCCGCTGTTCGGGTCGTCGATGGTGATGGTCGACTGTTGCGGACCATATTTTTGGCGCAGGCCATCCAGATCGCGCCGCAACTCAGGGTACGCGGCCGCGCAATCCTGCGAGGCCTGGCAGCGGGACACGATGAGATCCAACGCGCGCTCTGCGTCGAGCGGGGTCTCCGGCCCTATGGCCTGTGCAGGGTAGGTCACCCCGTCCAAAATGACTGCATGGACCGATTGCGGAAAGCGCCGCATGTAGAGTTCGGCGACCCGGGTGCCGTACGAGGCCCCGTAGAGATCGATGGTGTGCAAATTCAACGCCTCGCGCACCGCGGCGAGGTCGGCCACGGCCGCGCTGGTGGTGTAGAAGCGCACCCGCTCGCCATACTTGCGAAGGCAGGCGAGGGTCGACTGCCGCAGCGCCGGGAGCGCCGCTTCCAGAGCCAGCCAATCATCCGGGTAGTCGCAGGACAGCGGCGCGGATCCCCCGGTACCGCGTTGATCGACCAGCACGATGTCGTGGTTGCGGTTTACCCGCGCGAACGCCTTCGCCAAGCCCATGTACATGGCGGCCGCGCCTTGGCCCGGTCCACCGGCGAGCAGAAACAGCGGCGTTCCCGTCGTGCGGCGATTGAGCGCAGGCACGACTGCGATGCTCAAATCGATGGTGGCGCCGGCGGGCGCAGTCCTATCCTCGGGCACCTTGAGCACGCCGCAACGCGCCGCAAACGATGCGAGGCGCAGCGGGTGTTCGAGGCGGCACTCATGCAAGGACAGCTGCGGCGCCCTGGCGATTGGCCCTGTGGCGGCGAACGCCCCGGCAGCGGCCGGCCGAAGCCACGGGCCGCCCGCGGCCAAGAAGCCGCAGAAGGCGCTCAAGGCGAGAGCTCTCCGCACACGCAGCATGCCAATCTCCGATTTCCATCGATTGTAGGCGATAGGCTACCTACCGCCGCCCGCGAATTGATAGATTTGCGGCCCAGTTCGTCACAACCTGAAGGCCAGCCATGAGTGTTATTCGCGAAGCCGATGTGATTGCCAGCGTGGCGGACGCCTTGCAGTACATTTCCTACTACCACACGCCGGATTTTATTCGCGCCATGGGGC
>DATLVV010000370.1:0-7001 GCA_035577165.1 Steroidobacteraceae bacterium
GCCTGGGCGCGCTTGCTCTTCAAGTCGGCCCGGTCGCTGTCGACCTGGGCTTGGGAAATTGCCTGGGCCGCCAATTGCGCCTGGTCGCGGGTGAGCGTGACCTGCGCCAGGTCAGCGGCCGCCTTGAGCGAGGCCAACTGCGCCAGATCGGAATCCGCATTCAACTGGACCAGAAGCGCGCCCGCTTTGACTTCGTCGCCGGACTTGAAGCGAATCTCACGCACCAAACCCGCAATTTCCGTGGTGACGTCCACACCGCGCAGCGCACGCAAGCTGCCCACCGCGTTCAGTTGCGGCTGCCACTCCTGCAGGGACGCCTTGATCGCCGTCACCACCACGGCTGGCTGGGGCACCGCACCCTGGGCAATCTGTTTCATGATGTTCCGCACGACCACCGACGCGATCACGGCAACCAGGAGGAGTACCCCTACAATCATGATGATCATGCGTTTGGTCACTGAGCTTCTCTCGTTTTTTGAATGTCTGCCAACGGCTCGCCGCGATTCCACCAGCCGCCGCCGAGCGCCTGGAACAGTGCCGCCGTGTCCGCGAAGCGCTGCGCGCGCGCTTTGATGAGCGCGACGGCGGCGGTTTGATAGTTCTGCTGGGCGCTGAGAACTTGAACGTAGCTGGCGGCTCCACTCTGGTACTGGGCCTGCACCATGGTGAGGCTCTCGGCCGCCGTGCGCTCCGCCAGCGACTGGGCGGCGAGGGCATCTGCATCGGCGTTCAGAGCGTACAGCGTGTCCGAGACATTCTGGAAGGCAACGACCACCGTGGCCCGGTAGTTGGCGGCAGCTTCCTGAGCTGCGGCCACCGCGGCGCGGCGTTGATGCTTCAATTGACCGCCCTTGAATATCGGCTGGGTGAGAGTGCCGATGACATTCCACACATTCGACGATGCGGCAAAGAGGTTGTCGACGGTGGGGGAGGCCTGGCCGTAGCTGCCGGTGAGCGTGATCTGCGGCAACATGTTGGCGGTCGCGACTCCGACCTGCGCCGTGGCCGCATGCAGCAAGGCCGAGTATTCGCGCACATCGGGGCGCTGCTCGACGAACTTCGACGGCAGGCTCACGGGCAGATCCTGCGGCATGGTGAGCGAGTCGAGCTCAAAGTCGGCGTCCGTGTACTCGGCGGGCAGGCTGCCCAAGAAGGCGGCAAGCTGGTTGCGCTGTTGTGCGAGTTGCGAGCGCAGCAGCGGCAACGAAGCGAGCGTGGTTTGCAGGACGGCCTGCTGCTGCAGGACGTCGGCGCGTGATGCTCCGCCGGCGCTTAAGCGGCGCGTCACGATGCCGAGCTGCGCCTGTTGCGATTGCGAAATCTGTTCGGTCGCGGCAATTTGCGCGCGCAGCGAGGCCTCATTGACGGCCGCCGTCACGATATTGGCGGTGAGCGTGATATAGCTTGCCTCGAGCGCAAACTGCTCATACTCGGCCTGAGCCTGCAGCGACTCGACCTGGCGCCGCGTGCCGCCGAACACATCGAGCGTATACGACACGTTCACCTGTGCGGTGTCGAGGTTGTAGAAATAAGAAGCTGGGAATCCGGGAACGCCGAACGCGGCGCCGGACGCCTTCTGGCGTTGGGCTTCCAATGCGCCGGAAACACTCGGGTAGTAGCTGCCGCGCTGCGCGGCGGTGATTTCCTTGGCTTGACGCAGCGCCGCTTGCGCCGACTCGAGGGTCGGGCTGTTCTTGAGGGCGCGCTCGATCAATGCATTGAGTTGCGCGGACTGAAACAGGGTCCACCACTGGCCCGGAATGTCCTGGCCGTCGACAAAGCGCTGCGCCTCGCCACCCGGCAGCGCAGTGGCCGCGGTCTCAAGCGGCAGTTGACCGGCGGCGACGAAACGCGCGTCGTGCGGCGCCTCCGGGGCCTTGAAATCGGGTCCCACGGCGCAGCTCGAGAGCAGTGCGGCGCCGCCCAACACGGCAACACGATACGGCGGGGAGCTATGGCGAGTGTCGGTCGATTCGCTCATAAAAGGTCCGAATGGGAGGTCTACCGCTGGAAACGGGGCAAATGACTGCCCCGCCGCAAAAAAATGACATGGGTCGTTTTACAATGCAAGAATTATTTACATGATAGATATTCATTTGGTAAAATATATGTCATGGAATGGTTAGTATACAAATGAATAGTCCTGATACTCAAATTGACATGCTCGAGGCCAACCTGCGGGCATTGAGTGCGCGGGTGCCGGATCTGCCGTTCAACGAGATCTTGTTATGCCGGTTGATGCTGCACTTGGGGCGCGAGATGGCGGCGAAGTTCGAGCAGCAGATCCGCCCCTTTGGCCTCGCCGAGGCCGAATTTCGCGTGCTGATGACCTTGTTTTCCCAGCCCGAAGGGGTCGCGCACCCGAGCGATCTGTGCGCGCGCGCGGCGCAGAGTCCGGCGAACATGTCGCGTATCGCCGATGCCCTGGTGAGCCGCAATCTGATCACGCGAGTCCTGAGCGTGCAGGACCGACGCCGCATGGTTCTGCGCATCACGGAGGAGGGTGAAGACCTGGTACGGCGCCTGCTTCCCACGATGTTCGTTTCGCTGCGCGGGTTGCTCGCGCCATTCAGCGAGTCGGAGCAGGGTCAGTTGATTTCGCTGCTCAAGCGCCTGTATTTGACCTTGGAGGCCCGGCAGGAAGAGGACCGCAAGCAGAGCGTGCCGGAGCGGGCGATATGAAGGGTGGGCGGTTCCTGATGGCGACGACATTGCTGTGTGTCGGCTGCGCCGGGCTGCCGCCGAAACAGGAGCCGGTGCAATTGCCGAGCGCCGCACCCCTGGATGGGGTGACGGCGTCCGGCGGCGATTGGCCTGCGCAGCAATGGTGGAAGCGCTATCAAGATCCGACTCTCGACCAGTTGATCGAACTGGCCGTGGCCTCATCGCCGACCCTGGCCACGGCTCATGCCCGCTATGATTCCGCGCGCCAGTCCGTAAAGGTCGCCGGCGCTGCATCCGGGGTGCGCATCGACGCCAACGGAGAAGTAGGGCGTCAGCGTTTGAGCGACAACGGGCTGATCCCGCCGCAGTTCCTCGGCTTCAGTTGGTACAACCAATCGGACCTGGGGTTGCAGGCGAGCTATACCTTCGATTGGTGGGGCAAAGAGCGCGACGCGGTGGATGCCGCCATGGATCAGGCGCACGCCGCAGAAGCAGAGCGCAGCGCCGCCGCCTTGATGCTCGCCAGTTCCATTGCCGATACCTATTTCGGCTGGCAGGCCGACCAGAGCCGCATTTCGCTGGCGCGCGAGCGCGCGGCCACCGTGGAACGCGAAGGGAGGATCGCCGCCGCCCGCGTCCATGCGGAGCTCGATGCCGCCGAAAGCACCCAGTACACCGATCTTGCCTTGGCGGCCGTGCGGGAACAGATCGCCGCGTTGGAGGGATCGGCGAACCTGCGGGTGGTGGCCCTCGCCGCATTGGTGGGCCGATCCGCGGCGGAACTGCCGCCGCTGCAGCCCAAACCGCTGCCGGCCGCCTCGGGCAACCTGCCCGACAACGTCAAAATCGACCTGATTTCGCGCCGGCCGGATATCACGGCCAGCCGATGGCGGGTCGAGGCGGCCGAAAAGAATCTGGATGAGGCGCGCGCGGAGTTCTTTCCGGATGTCTCCATCAATGCGCTGGTGGGCCTGTCCGCCATCGATGTCAGCAAACTGCTCGAGTACGGCAGCCGCGTGCCGCAGGCGTCCGTCGCCGTTCATCTGCCGATATTCGACGCCGGCCGCCTCAAGGCGCGCTACGGCGCAAACCAGGCCGCGATCGATTCGGCCGTGGCGAGCTACCAAGACACGCTGGTCAGCGCCGCCCGCGATGTCGCGACCCAGGCCGCCACCCGCGCGCAAGTTTCGGCGCAACGTTCGCAACGCCGGCTTGAAGTCGATGCAGCCCTGCAGCTGCAGGGCAGTGCAGCCGCCCGCGTCCGTCAGGGCGTCACCGACCAGCGCAGCGAGCTTGCCGCCACGGAATCCTGGATAGAACAGCGCGATGCACTGCTGCAGCTCGACGCAGCGGCGCTCGCGGCGGACATCGCCCTGCAGCGCGCCCTCGGCGGCGGTTATGAAAGCCCGCCGGAACTTGCCAAAACTCACTCGACTGCCACGGCGACACCATGAATGCAAACGTAGATCCTGCCCCAGCCTCAGCTCCGGCCAACGGCAAGCGGCGCAACATCTTGATGCTCATCGCGGTGATATTCATCGTCCTGGGCGCGCTGTGGGCGGCGTACTGGGTATTGGTGCTCTCCAAGCGCGAGCGCACCGACGATGCCTATGTAAACGGCAACAAGGTGGTGATTTCCGCGCAGATCTCCGGCACGGTCATTGCCGTGCTTGCCGACGACACCCAGCTGGTCAAGGCGGGCCAGGCATTGGTGCGCATGGATCCGGTCGACGCGCAGACCAGTTTGAGCCGCACGGCCAGCGCGTTGGCGCAGACCGTGCGCCAAGTGCGCCAGGAAAGGGCGACGGCGGACCAGTCCGATTCGCTCATCGAAACCAGAAAACTGGAGCTGGCGCGGGCCGAGGCGGATTTGGCCAAACGCGAACCGCTGCTGGCCGATCATGCCATCGCTCCGGAGGAGGTGCGCCATGCGCGCGAAAGCGTCGATCTGGCGCGTGCCGCGTTGACCCAAGCCCAGCGTCAGTCACTGTCGGCGCATGCATTGGTGGACGGCACGCAGGTGGAAGACAACCCCTCGGTGCTGCAGGCGAAGGCCGCCTACCGCGATGCCTGGGTCGCCGCACAGCGTAATGCAGTGGTGGCGCCGGTCACCGGATACGTGGCGGAGCGCAGCGTGCAGCTGGGTCAGCACATCCAGGCGGGTCAGGCCCTCATGACCGTGATTCCGCTGAACTCGTTGTGGGTGGATGCGAATTTCAAAGAGGTGCAGCTGCGCCATTTGCGCATCGGACAGCCGGCCGAGGTGCGCAGCGATCTCTACGGCGGCACCTTCATTTTCCACGGCCACGTCAATGGCATGTCGGCCGGTACCGGCGCGGCGTTCTCGCTGCTGCCGGCGCAAAATGCGTCCGGCAATTGGATCAAGGTCGTGCAGCGCGTGCCGGTGCGAATTCAGATCGACGACGGCGACCTCGTCAAATCGCCGCTGCGCGTGGGCTTGTCCGCCACCGTCACGGTGGATACGACCAAGCGCGAAGGCCCGGTGCTGGCAATGGATGCGACCCACGCGCCCGTGGGCGACACGCAGGTCTATACCCAGGACCTCGACAAGGCGAATGCAGAGGCGGACGCCGTTATTCGCAGCAATCTCCAACCCGCGCGCTAGGGAGCCTAGGCATGGCTGAACCTGCACCGAGCGCAACGGCGCCCGAGTATCCGCCGTTGCGCGGCGGCAAGCTGTTGCTGCTCACGGCGGGTATTGCTGCGGCGTCGTTCATGGAAATTCTGGACATGACGATCGTGAACGTCTCCGTGCCGCATATTTCCGGCAGCCTCGGAGTGAGCACCTCGGAAGGCACCTGGACCGTCAGTTCCTACATGCTCGCGGCGGCGGTGATGCAACCGCTCACGGGCTGGATCGGCCGGCGCTTCGGCGAAGTGCGGACTCTGACCACGTCGATCCTGCTGTTCATGTTGTGTTCCGCTCTCTGCGGACTTGCGACCAGTCTGCCCATGCTCATCGCTGCACGGCTCATGCAAGGATTAGTGTCCGGACCCATGATGTCGGTGGCACAGGCCATCCTGCTGCGCAACTACCCGATCGAGAAGCGCGGCATGGCGATTGCCCTGTGGGCCATGGTGATCATCGTGGCGCCCATCTGCGGGCCGATTCTCGGCGGCTGGATCACGGACAACCTGTCGTGGCCGTGGTTGTTCTACATCAATCTGCCGGTGGGGGCCATCGCGGCGGCGGTGATCTGGTCGATCCTGCGTCACCGCGAATCGTACAAGGTGAAGCTGCCGATCGATCGACTCGGGCTGCTGCTGCTGATCGTCGGCGTCGGCAGCCTGCAGTTCATGCTCGACAATGGCAATGAGAAGGATTGGTTCAACTCCAACGTGATCATTGCAGCGGCGGCGGTGTCGCTGGTCTGTCTGACATTCTTGATTCCCTGGGAACTCACCGACCGGCACCCTGTCATCGATCTGCATCTGTTCAGCCGCCGAAATTTTCGAGTCGGCTCGATCGTCATCGGCATTGCCTATTTTGCATTTTCCGGGGTCAACATCATCTTTCCACTGTGGCTGCAAACCACGGTCGGATACACGGCCACCTGGTCGGGCCTCGCCGTTGCTCCGGTGGGTTTGCTGACGCTGGTCGTGGCGCCCATTGTGGGCAGGAATATGAATCGCATGAATCTGCGGCTGGCCGTGAGTTTCGCGTTCATGATATTCGGCTGCGCCATTTTTTGGACAGCCACGCTGAATGAGACCGCGAGTTTCAGCCAATTCGCCATGCCCCGATTCCTGCAAGGCCTCGGCGTGGCGTTTTTCTTCCTGCCCCTGAACCAGATATTGCTCTCGGGGATTCCGCCCAGCGAGCTTGCCTCCGCATCCGGCTTGAGCAATTTCTTGCGCACCATGGCGGGCAGCATGTCCACCGCGACGACGGTGTTCATCTGGAACCGGCGCACCGACTATCACCACGCCGTGTTGGCCGAGCATGTCCGCAATTCCGCGGGCCCATGGGTTCAATATCAGGACCAGCTCGCCGACCGCGGGATCACGGGGATCCACGCATTTCAGTATGTGGATCAGGTGGTCACCGGTCAGGCGATGAACCTGGGGGTCAACGATGTGTTCTACGTGCTCGGTGCCATTTTCTTTCTGCTGATACCCTTCATCTGGCTGACCAAACCGCCCTTCACCGGACGCGCAGCCGAGGCGGCGCACTGATCAACTGCGGCGATAGCGTGTAGGATTCGCCGATGGATTCTCCTTATATCGTTGCCGTCGGCGGGACGCTGCGCGCCAATTCTTCGACCGAGAAAGCCATGCGGCACGTGCTCGCGGCCGCGCAGCGCGCCGGCGCAAGG
>DATLVV010000371.1:0-3452 GCA_035577165.1 Steroidobacteraceae bacterium
ATATCCGCAATGCCGCGCACCAAAAGGACACCGGCCCGATCGAGGAGGGGTGCGCGTGCTACACCTGCCGGCACTACAGCCGCAGTTATTTGCGGCATCTGGATAAGTGCGGCGAGATCCTGGGTTCGCACCTCAACACCATTCATAATCTCCACTTCTATCAGCGATTGATGAGGGAGATTCGGGAGGCGATCGAGGCGGCTCGACTCGAGGCATACGCCAAGGAGTTCTATGCGTTGCAGGCAGCCGGAAACCCGCGTTAAGTTTGGGTGCGGCTGCTGTATACTACGCCGCTTTGTGTCGTGGCGTCCGCTGCAAATAGCGAGTGTAACACTATGGATTTCTTGATAAATACGGCAAATGCACAGGCCGCCGGCGGGGCCGGCGGGCAGAGCATGATGAGCGCATTGCTGCTGCCGGTTCTGCTGTTGGTGGTGTTCTATTTCCTGCTCATCCGGCCGCAGAACAAGCGCGCCAAGGAGCAGCGCGAAATGTTGTCCAAGGTCGCCGTGGGGGATGAAGTGGCGACCACCGGCGGCATCCTCGGCAAGGTGACCGAGGTGGGAGAGCAGTTTCTGAGCCTGGAAATCGCCAGCGGCGTCAACGTCAAGCTGCAGAAATTTCAAGTCGCGCAGGTCCTGCCCAAAGGCACGGTCAAGAACGCATGATTGCGTATCCGCGCTGGAAGATCGCGTTGGTCGCGATCGTATTGCTCTTCGGGATCTTGCTCGCGGTGCCCAATTTGTTCGGCGAGGCAAGCGCATTGCAGCTGGCGCGCGATCGCGCCGCGGTGCTCGACAGCGACCGTACCGGGGTGGTGCAGTTGCTGAAGGACAAGGGCGTCAACCCAACCGGCGCATTTCTCGAGCAGGGGCGCCTCACGCTGCGTTTCGCCAGCGAGCAGGATCAATTGAAGGCTCGCGATCTGATCAGCACGGCGCGGCCCAATCAATTCACCATCGCGCTGTCGAAGGCATCGCGCGTTCCCGAGTGGATGCGCAATGTGGGGTTGAGCCCGTTGAAGCTAGGATTGGACCTGCGCGGCGGCGTGTATCTCGTCTATCAAGTGGACGTGCAGGGCGCCGTGAAGCAGCTGCTCGATCATCACGAGCAGGATTTTCGCGCCTCGCTGCGCAGTGCGCGGGTGGCATATCAGGATGTTGTCGTCGATTATCCGACGAGCCGCGTGCGCATCCTGTTCCGCGACGCCGACAGCAACACCCGGGGCAAGGCGGCCATCCTGGCGGATAGCCGCAACTTGAATCTGACCGACGTCACCGTCGACGGGTTGCCCGCGCTGGAAATGAAACTGACGCCGCAGGAAATCAACGAGCGCCAGACCTACGCCGTTCAGCAAAACATCATCATTCTGCGCAACCGCCTGAACAGTCCCGAACTCGCGGTGTCGGAGCCGCAGGTGGCCCGCCAGGGCGTGGACCGCATCGCCATTCAATTGCCGGGCCTGCAAAATTCGGCCGAGGTCAAGAAGATCCTCGGCAAGACCGCGACCTTGGAATTTCGCATGGTCGACGAGAGCAACAATCCGCTGGAGGCCGCCGGCACCGGGCGCGTGCCGCTGGGCTCCAAGCTGTACTACACCCGCGACAAGCAGCCGGTATTGCTGAAGCGCGATGTGGTGGTCACCGGCGATCAACTGACCGACGCATCGTTCCAGCCCAATACCCAGGAAGGACCCGCGGTGTCGGTGGGTTTGGACAGCCGCGGCGCCGCGAAAATGCTGAAGAACACCCAGGAGAATCTCGGGCACTTGATGGCCGTGGTATTCATCGACCGCTCGCGGGAGAAGAACGCCGAAGGGGTCATGGTCGACCGCACCACCGAGGAGGTCATCAACCGCGCGACCATTCGCGGCGTGTTCAGCAACAATTTCCAGATCACCGGCGTCAATCCGATCGAGGGCCGGGAACTGGCGCTGCTGCTGCGTGCCGGCGGGCTGGCGGCGCCGCTGTCTGCCGTGGAAGAACGCGCCATTGGCCCGAGTCTCGGCCAGGACAACATCGACCGCGGCGTCAAGGCCATGGTGTTCGGCATGCTGGCGGCCTTCATCTTCATGGCGGTCTATTACAAAGTATTCGGCTTGATCGCGGACCTCACGCTTGCGGCCAATGTGGTGATGCTCACGGCTTTGCTGTCCCTGCTGGGCGCGGCACTGACCCTGCCGGGTATCGCGGCGGTGGTCTTGACCGTCGGCATGGCGGTCGACGCCAATATCTTGATTTACGAGCGCATCCGCGAGGAATTACGCAACGGCGTTTCGCCGCGCGCGGCGATCACCGCGGGCTTCGACCGCGCGTTCTCGGCCATTTTCGACTCCAACGTCACTGCGTTCATTGCCGGTCTGGTGCTGTGGCTGTTCGGCGCCGGCGCGGTGCGCGGTTTCGCCGTGGTGCTGATGCTCGGAATCATGACGTCGATGTTCACGGCTTTGATGGGCAGCCGCTCGTTGGTGCAAATCATTTACGGCGGTAAACGCAAGGTCGACCACCTGTCGATTTGAAGACAGGCTCGACCCGAGGTTAGACATGGAATTTTTTCACAAGGTAACGCGCTTCCCGTTCATGCACACCCGCAAGGTGTGGTACGGACTGTCCACCCTGCTGATCATCGCGTCGATCGGGCTGGTGGTGGTGCGCGGCCTGAATCTCGGCATCGACTTCACCGGCGGCGTGGTGGTGGAGACCAATTTCCCGCAGGCTCCGAACGTCGAAGCGCTGCGCACGGCGTTGATGAAGGCGGGCGTGGAGAATGCGCAGGTGGTCGGCAGCCAGCGCGATGTCATGGTGCGCCTGCCGCCGGACCCGAATGCCAAGGGCGACCAGATCGGCGCGCACATTTTACAGGTCTTCAGCAGCGCCGCGCCGGGCGTCAAACTGCAGAGCACGGAAGTGGTCGGTCCCCAGGTGGGCCAGGAACTGTTCGTCAAGGGCGGCTGGGCGCTGTTCGCCACCCTGGTGCTGATCCTGATCTACGTCCTGTTCCGCTTCACGCCGAAGCTTGCCTGCGGCGCGATTCTCGCCGTGCTGCACGATCCCATCTGTGTGGTGGGATTCTTCGCGCTCGCCCAGATGACGTTCGATTTGACGGCGATCGCGGCCATTCTCGCGGTGATCGGCTATTCGTTGAACGATACCGTGATCGTATTCGACCGGATTCGCGAACGCGCCCGCACTGCGCGCAAGCTCAGCATCGCGCAGGTCATCGACGAATCCATCAATCAGACGCTGTCGCGAACCATCATGACCAAGTTGGTGACCCTGCTGGTGGTGCTGGCGCTGCTGTTCTTCGGCGGGGAGACGCTCCATGCATTCTCCGCGGCGCTGGTCATCGGCATTCTCGCGGGCACCTATTCGTCGATATATATCTCCGCCGCACTGGCGCTGGATTTTGGACTGCGAACCGACGATTTGCTGGAGCGCAAGCTCACCAAGCCC
>DATLVV010000372.1:0-2552 GCA_035577165.1 Steroidobacteraceae bacterium
GTATTGCAGACGCAACGGATTGAGGTCGTGCAGCGGCCTCGAGGGACCCTTGGGGTCCCACCAGCTCTGTGCGAGCGCTGCGAATTTTGCGAGTTCCGCCGGATCGGCATTTCGAGCACCAGTGTGCATGGCAGCCCCCTCTAGATTTTCAATCGTTCCGCCCAAGCACGGGCGCGTTCCGCCGCGGCGGCCCAGTCCAAGCTGGTCATTTCCCGGTCCGAGAGCAGTTGACGACCCGCCACCCAGACGTCGCTCACCATGTCACGGCCGCCGCAAAGAACCAATTGTGTCACGGGATCGTTCAAGGGTTGAGTGGCCGGGCCGCCGAGATCGATGCAGCACAGATCCGCCCACTTGCCGGGGGCGAGCGAACCGATGTCGGTGTCCATGCCGGCGGCCGCGGCGCCGCCCAAGGTTGCCGCGGCGAGCGCGTCCCAGGACGACGACTGCATCGCCAGCAGTTTCATTTCACCCCAAATATCGTGGGTCCGGCAAGCCTCGCCGCCCGAGGCCAGTCCGAGGCGCATGCCGGATCGAACCAACCCCGGCACCGGCGGCAGGCGGCGTTCACCCTCGATGGCCGCCTCGCAGCACAGACTGACCGCGATGCCCGTGCGTTGCGCCAGGGCGATGTCCGCATCGGCGGCATGGGTCATATGGATCGCGTTGAGGGCGGGTGTGAGCAGGCCCAGATTCCACAGCCGCTCGATGGGCCGCGCGCCATGGAGGGCGAGGGAGTGAGCGATCTCATTCTCCGTCGCGTGCAGATCGATCACGATTCCCGCATCGAGTTCGTCCGCCAACGTCACCAGCCGCGCAAACGTGGCGTCGCTGACCAGACCCGGTGCATGCGGCGCGAAGGCGGTCGCTATCAAGGGATGATCCTTGTATTCGTCGCGCAAGCCGAGCGCCTTGGTCAAGTATTCGGCGGAGGTTTGCGCCCAGGGACTCGCGGTGTCGGCAACCGGCAGACCGATCAGCGCGCGCATGCCCTGTTCGCACGCGACGCGCGCGGTTTGGTCCGGAAAATAATACCGATCGCCGAAGCAGGTGATGCCCGACCGCAGCATTTCGGCGACGGCCGCCAGGGCGCCATCGCGCACGAATTCCGGACCGAGGAAACGCTGCTCGAGAGCCGCCGCGCCGGGGCCGGCACCGCGCAGCAGCGACCGGGCGGCATGCGTGGCGACGTTGATCATGCCGGGCATCAATAGGTGCGCCGGGCGTTCGACGACCACGGTGGCCTCGTAGAGTGTCCCCGCCGCCGAGCTCGGCAACAGGTCCAGAATACGGCCGTCGCGCACCACCAAAGTATGATGCTCGAGGACCTTGCCGGGCATGGTCATGGGCACGATCCAGCGGGCCTCGATGCTTAAATCGGCAAGAACAGCGGGCATTCCCAAGTATATCGGCTAAACCGTGTCCTAGCCTCAAGTCAGGGAGGCTCCCGGGAGGATATGTGCTAGAATTCGCCCATGTTGAGACCATGTCTCGCCTCCTTTAAACCCGCTTAAGAAAGCCTCGAAGGCTGCACCGGACTCTCGCAAATGGCCGAGATCGCTCGCGAAATATTGCCCGTAAATCTCGAAGACGAGATGCGCAAATCCTATCTGGATTACGCCATGAGCGTCATCGTCGGCCGCGCGCTGCCCGATGTCCGCGACGGCTTGAAACCGGTGCATCGGCGCGTGCTGTATGCCATGCGCGAGCTCAGCAACGATTGGAACAAGGCCTACAAGAAATCGGCGCGTGTGGTGGGCGATGTCATCGGCAAATACCATCCGCACGGCGATGCGTCGGTGTACGACGCCATCGTGCGCATGGCGCAAGAATTTTCGATGCGCTATCTGCTGGTCGACGGACAGGGCAATTTCGGTTCGGTGGACGGCGATCCGCCGGCGGCCATGCGCTACACCGAAGTGCGCATGTCCAGACTGGCCGGCGAACTGCTCGCCGATATCGACAAGGAAACCGTCGATTTCAACCCGAATTACGACGAGTCCGAAAGCGAGCCCGCCGTCCTGCCGGCGCGCATCCCGAACCTCCTGATCAACGGATCTTCGGGCATTGCGGTGGGCATGGCGACCAACATCCCGCCGCACAATCTCACCGAAATCATCACGGCGTGCATCGCGCTCATCGAGAACCCGGAGATCACCCTGGGCCAGTTGATGCAGATCGTTCCGGGTCCTGATTTTCCGACGGCGGGATTCATCAATGGTGCCCAGGAAATCGTCTCTGCGTACAAGACCGGCCGCGGGCGCCTGCACCTGCGCGCCCGCACGCACTTCGAGGACGTCGGCAAGGGTGACCGGCAGGCGATCATCATCACCGAACTGCCGTATCAGGTGAACAAGGCCCGCTTGATCGAACGCATCGCGGATCTGGTGCGCGACAAGCTCATCGAGGGAATCGCCTCCGACGGCCTGCGCGACGAGTCGGACAAGGACGGCATGCGCGTGGTGATCGAGCTGAAGCGCGGCGAGGTACCCGAGATCTTGCTCAACAATCTGTATGCGCAGACCCCCATGGAGCAGGTGTTCGGCATCAAC
>DATLVV010000373.1:0-4456 GCA_035577165.1 Steroidobacteraceae bacterium
GAGCGGGACTTCTATTGCAGCCCGGAGGATTACCAGGTCGATCTGGAAATGATCTGGTATCGCGACTGGCTGTTCGTGGGGCATGACTGCGAGGTCTCGAATCCGGGCAACTACCTGACGGTACAGGTCGGCGAGTTTCCGATATTGGTGGTGCGCGACCGCGAAGGCGCGCTGCATGGCTTCCATAACACCTGCCGGCACCGAGGCTCGAGAATCTGCTCCGCGGAGCACGGCTCTGCTCCGCGTCTCGTCTGCCCCTACCATCAGTGGACCTATGCGCTCGACGGCCGCTTGATCGCGGCGCGCGACATGGGCAGCGAATTCGACAAATCGCAGCATGGTCTGCGGCCGGTCCACTGCGCGAGTGTGGGCGGCTATATCTGGATTTGTCTCGCCGCCAAGGCGCCGGATTTCGAGCCGATTCGCAAACACATGGAGCCGTACTTTCTGCCGCATAAATTGCATCAAACCAAGGTTGCCTTCCAGTCGACCATCATCGAACAGGCCAATTGGAAGCTGGTCTGGGAGAACAACCGCGAGTGCTATCATTGCGCCGCAAATCATCCCGAGTTGATCCGCACCTTTCCCGAGGATCCGACCGCGACCGACGGCGAAGACGCCGCCTCGAACCCCATTACCGCCGCCAAATGGGCGCGCTGGGAATCCATCGGACTGCCCAGCAAATTCCATTTGTCCGCCAATGGGCAGTACCGCACCTTGCGGACCCCGCTGCTCGAAGGCGCCGTCAGCTTTACCATGACGGGCCAGGCAGCAGTGCGCCGGCCTCTGTCGGATTCGGTTGCGGAACCGGATATCGGCACCTTGTTGATGTTCCACTTTCCGACGACCTGGAACCATGTTCTCGCCGACCACGCCATATCGTTCCGGGTGCTGCCCTTGAGTCCAACCCAAACGCAGCTCACCACCAAGTGGCTGGTGCATCGCGACGCTGTCGAAGGCGTCGACTACGATCTGCAAGAATTGACCAGAGTGTGGCTGGCAACCAATGCGGCCGATACTCGCAACTGTCAGGAAAATCAAATCGGCGTGAATTCTCCGGCCTATGATCCCGCGCCGTATTCTCCGGTGCACGAAGCCGGCGTTACGCAATTCGTCCACTGGTATTGCAGCCATCTTGAGGGCAGACTACTGGAAGATGTCAATAACCCGCATTGACACCGGGCCCCGGTGTCGAACACCCCCTTGAAGTATTCGGCGTGGTCCTTGCTGCGCGGCGCGCTCTCGGGGCAAAGGCACTGGCCCGCCGCCTGGCGCGATGCCAGTCCCAAACCGAGCTATGACATCGTCATCGTCGGCGGCGGCGGGCACGGGCTCGCGACCGCCTATTATCTGGCGCAGAATCACGGCATCACCAACGTGGCGGTGATCGAACGCGGTTGGATCGGCGGCGGCAATACCGGCCGCAATACCACCATCGTGCGTTCCAACTATCTGTATCCTGAAAGCGCGCGGCTATACGACTTCTCGCTGCAGTTGTACGAGGGGCTGTCGCAGGCGTTGAACTTCAACATCATGCTGAGTCAACGCGGGCTGGTGCTGCTGGCCCACAGCCGTCATGATCTGGACGCCATGTCGCGCTGGGCCAATGCCATGCGCATGAACGGCATTGCCGCCGAGCTGCTGACCCGCGATGAGGTCGGCGCGCTGGCTCCCGCTCTCGATCTCTCGCCCGAGGCACGGCTGCCGGTGCTCGGGGGATTCATCCAGCGCCGGGGCGGCACGGCGCGGCATGATGCGGTCGCCTGGGGCTATGCGCGGGCCGCTTCTGCCCTCGGGGTCGACATCATCCAGAATTGCGAAGTCGTGGACTTCATCAAGGAGGGTGACGCGGTCGTCGGCGTAAACACCAACCGCGGGCGCATTGGCGCGGACCGCGTTGGTATTGCCGCGGCAGGACACAGTTCCGTGCTCGCCAAGCTGGCCGGCTTTCGATTGCCCGTCACGAGCTTCGCGTTGCAGGCCATGGTCAGTGAACCCATCAAGCCGATTCTCGACACCGTGATTTTGTCGCCGGGCACGGGAGCCTATGTGAGCCAGTCGGACAAGGGTGAGATCGTCATGGGGGCCATGCTGGATTTATTTCCCTCCTACGCGCAGCGCGGCAGTTTCGCCGTGAAGCAGGCCATCATTGCCGCGACCCTGGCGTTGTTCCCATCCTTCAGCCGCTTGAATCTGATGCGCCAATGGGCCGGCATCGTCGATGTGGTTCACGACTCGAGCCCCATCATTGGCCCGACGCCTCTGCCCAATCTTTACATCAACTGCGGCTGGGGCACCGGTGGTTTCAAGGCAATTCCCGTCGGCGGCTGGACTCTTGCGCATGTGCTGGCAACGGGACGGAATCATCCTCTGGCCGAGCCCTTTCAACTCGAGCGCTTCGTCACCGGCCGTCTCATCGACGAAGCCGCAGCATCGGGGATCGCGCACTGATGATGCAGATTCCCTGCATTCACTGCGGCCTGCGCGACGAAAGCGAGTTCACCTGCGGCGGAACCTCGCACCTGGCCCGCCCGCCGCTGGACCAAAGCGATGCAACCTGGGGCGAGTATCTGTTCTTTCGCGACAATCCCAAAGGCCGGCATCTCGAGCGCTGGCGCCACAGCTACGGCTGCGGACGCTGGTTCAATCTCGCGCGCAATACCCAGACCCACGAAGTCTTGTCCGTATATGCGATGAGTGACCCGCCGCCCCCATGACGTCAAAACGGCTAGCGCCGCCCTTTGGCCAGCGGCTCGATCGATCGCAATCCCTGTCCTTCGAGTTCAATGGCCGGCGTTTGAGCGGCCACCCCGGCGATACGCTGGCTTCCGCGCTGTTGGCGAACGGTGTGCGGCTGGTGGGCCGCAGCTTCAAATTGCACCGGCCGCGCGGTATTTTCGCCTGCGGCGTCGAGGAACCCAATGGGCTGGTGGACTTGGGCGACGGCGCCACCCGCACGCCCAACATGCGCGCCACCCAGGTGGAGTTGTATGAGGGCTTGATTGCGGCAAGCGTCAATTGTTGGCCCAGTGTGGAATTCGATCTGGGCGCGATCAACAACCGGATCGCCGCGCTGCTGCCCGCCGGTTTCTACTACAAGACATTCAAGTGGCCGGACTGGCATTTCTTCGAGCCGACCATTCGCCGCATGGCCGGGCTTGGCCGCGCATCGGGGGAGCGCGACCCGGATCGCTACGAAGAGATCGCGGCGCAGGCCGAGGTGTTGGTCGTCGGCGGCGGAATCGCGGGACTGAGCGCCGCGGTTGCCGCGGCGGAGGCGGGCGCAGACACCCTGCTGCTCGGCGGCTCACCCGCGCTGGGCGGCGCGTTGACCGGCCTCTCCGATCCGGGGCTTGATGCATTGATCGAACGCGCACGGCGCAGCGGCGCGCGGCTGATGACCCGAACCCTGGCGTTCGGCATTTACGACCACAACCTCGTGTGCGCGCGCGAGACGCTGCATCCTGCGGCAGCTCCGGCGGCGGGCGGCGTATTGCGTGAACGGCTGTGGAAGATTCGCGCACGCGCGGTGATCGCCGCCGCCGGCGCCTTCGAGCGTCCGATGATTTTTCCGGACAACGACCGGCCAGGGGTGATGTTGGCCGGAGCTGCGGAGAGGTACCTGCAGCAATTTGGTGTCGCCTGTGGTCAACGCGTGGTCATTGCGGCCAACAGCGATTCAGCCTATCGAGTGGCGGCTTCGTTGCGCGCTGCGGGCATCGATGTGATTGCCCTGGTCGATCGCCGTCCGCAGGCCGACATTGGCGCGGAAGCGCCGCCGGCACGCACTCTCGTGAGTGCGGGCATCGTCAGAGTCGGCGGCGCGAGGACGGTGCGCAACTGCACGGTGATGTCGACCGATTCGGACGGATCGCGCCCGGAACGGTTGGAGTGCGACCTGATCTTGAGCGCCGGCGGCCATGCGCCGGCCGTGCATTTACACTCCCAAGCGGGCGGGAAATTGCGATGGGTGGAGGAATCATCGATGTTCGTGCCGGACGGCGCTGCGCCGGGGGTGTGGAGCGCCGGTGCATGCGCGGGCCTGTTCGCCCGCGATGCCGCGGTGAATCACGCGGCGGAACTCGGTGCGGCGCTCGCCCGCGGCGAAGCACCGCCGGCGGCTCCCGTGCGGGGCGCCGGAAGGTCGCTCGCCGCCACCCAGCTAGCCGGCCTCGCGGGCAAACAATTCGTCGATTTGCAAAATGATGTGGCCGCGGGCGATGTGGGTTTGGCGGCGCAGGAGAATTACCGTTCAGTCGAGCATTTGAAGCGCTACACCACCACCGGCATGGGCACCGACCAAGGCAAGACCAGCAACATCAATGCGCTGGTGTTGATGGGTGAATTCACCGGCCGCGAACCCGCCGCCGTGGGCACCACGAAATTCCGGCCGCCGTTTGCGCCGGTAACCCTGGGGTTGCTTGCGGGCCGGCGGGTCGGCGCGTTGTATCGGCCG
>DATLVV010000374.1:0-7311 GCA_035577165.1 Steroidobacteraceae bacterium
GGCCTCGTTCGTTTCGGGGGGTGGATACGTATTCCATGTCTCAGAAGAAAGGGATGGCGTCGTTTCTTGGTATGCGATGTATCGAGACGATCCGGCATACACCGCAGTCAAGTCTCTAGTGCAGGACATCGTGGCAGGAACTGCGAAGCCGCTGCTCGCAGTACGATGGCCAAAGGGGGCGAAGAAAGCCGAAGTGGTTGTCTACGACACCAAACGGCTCAAGTAGGCGCTGCCTGATAACGCTGAGGAAAATTCTCGTTTTGGCAGCGGTGTCTTTCGTCCAACGATCGGGGAGGTTGTATGCCGAGGAAAGTCATCAAGACCAGTGAGGCGCCGACGCCTCCGCCCTTCTATAGCCAGGCGGTAGCAGCGGCCGGTCTGGTCTTCGTTTCCGGTCAAGGTCCATTCGATCCGCGCTCCGGCGAGGTCGTGGGAACGACGATCCAGGAGCAAACGGCGCAGTGTCTGCGGAACGTATCGGCAATACTTGAAGCTGCCGGTAGCTCCCTGGGCAAGGTTGTCAGCGCAACGTTCATTCTCGCCGAGGACGTGGATTTTGCGGGGATGAACGAAGAATGGGTAAAGTGGTTCTCCAAGGATCCGCCGGCGCGGCAGGGAGCCAAATTGCCGGTTCGTCCCAAGTCGATCAAGGTGTCCATTGCCGCTATCGCGGAGAACTAGTTCGGTTTGAATGCCGGGCGCAACCGAAGGGGAGCCATGATGATCAGCGCTAAAGCTGCCGGACGAATCATCGGTGCATGCACTCTGGGGCAGATGGTCGGCGCCGCGCTGGTGAACTTCGTGGTGCTGGATTCGGTGTTCTCGCCACCGGGTTTCCTGGTGAATGCGGCCGGACATCCGCTGCAGATGGGGTTGTCCGTGGTGCTCGCGCTGGCGGCGGCTTTGCTGTCCGTCGCCATTGCCATCGCGGCCTTTGCGGTGATTCGTCACCACAGCCACGCCATGGCGCTATGGTTGTTGGCGCTGGCGACCGCAGCCTTTGCGCTGAGCGCGGTCGAGAACAGCCACGTCATGTCCTTGCTGTCGTTGAGCGAGGCGTATGCCAAGGCGAACGACGCCGACAGAGCGATATTCCAGGCGCTGCGCGGCGTGGTGGCCTCGTCGCGTAATTGGGCGCACTACCTGGGCTTGATCGTGGCGGGCTGCACCTTGTTCGTGCTGTACGGCGCACTGCTGCGATTCAAACTGGTGCCGAGGATATTGGCTGCTCTCGGCCTGGGAGCGGTGGTTCTGCAAATCATCGCGGTGTCGATGCCGCTATTCGGACATAACGTCGTATTCCCGATGCTGGCGCCGCTCGGGCTGACGCAGTTGGCACTGGCGCTGTGGTTGCTGGTCAAAGGGTTGCCCGAACGCGACGGCGACGCCCGGCTGGACGTATCATCGGGCAAGGAGAAGGGGTGAGCACATGCCTTCGCGCACATTGAGAAGAGAATTCGCGGCGGGCCTACTCAACGGGTTACGCGTGGTGTGGCCCATCCTGTCAGCGCTGCTGATACTGATCGTGGCGCTCGGTTTCATTGTCGGCCTGCGGGAAGGTTGGACGCTCCAAGAGTCGATCTATTTTGCCTTCGTAACCGCACTGACAATCGGCTATGGTGATTTTTCCCCAACGACGCTTCTCACCCGTACGCTGGCCATTATGATAGGGATATGCGGCGTATTGGTGACCGCCCTGATGGCTGCGATCGCCGTCAAGGCGTTGACGGCCGTGACTGAACAAAGAAAGCCTGATGACAGAAAGCAATGACGCACACCTGGGAGACAATCGACATGAAGCCTTTTACAACCTTAGCCATCGTGGTTTTCACCTTGGTCGCACTGGTGCAATTGTTGCGCCTCGTCCTGGGATGGGCGGTGGCGGTGAACGGTGTGGCGATTCCGATGTGGGTCAGCGTCGTGGCGTGCGTGATCGCGGCGACCTTGGCGACGATGCTGTGGCGCGAACATCGCAGTTGAATACCTCTCACGTCGGCTGGACCCGGCGCGCCGGCTTGCGCGTCGCGGCGGCCGCGCAGTGGCTGATCCTGTCGCTGGGCGCGGGGCAGGCGCTCGCGCAGCCGGCGGTTGTCACTCCGGGCGAATGCGACGCCGCGCCTCAGGCTGCGTTTTGCGGCGCGGTGCGTGGGGCGCGCGCGGAGGGGTGGCCGGCGCAGAGCCGCTCGGAGGTGATGGCCCGGCATGGGATGGTGGTGACCAGCCAGCCGCTGGCGGCGCAGGCGGGTTTGCAAATCTTGATGCGCGGGGGAAACGCGATCGATGCGGCGGTGGCGACCGCGGCCGTGCTCAATGTGACGGAACCGATGATGGTGGGCATGGGCGGGGATTTATTTGCCGTCATCTATGCCGCCAAGGAAAAGAAAGTCTACGTGTTGAACGCGAGTGGCACGGCACCCACCGGGGCGACCCTGGCGCGCTTCAACTCGCTGGGGTATCACTGGAACCCGAAGAACTGGGGGCCGACTTCCGGCATGCCGCTGGGCGGTATTTTGCCGGTGACCGTGCCGGGCGCCGCGTGGGGTTGGCAGGCCGTGCTCCAACGCTTCGGCAAGCTCACTTTCAAGGAGGTCCTGGAACCGGCCGCTCAATACGCGGAGCAAGGCTATCCTGTGTCCGAACGCATCGCGCACGACTGGCGGATGCCCAATGCACTCCCTTTGGAAAAATGCTGCACGGCGCCGGACCCGGACTCGATCAAGACATGGTACGTGAACGGCAAGCCGCCGCAGGCAGGGCAGCTGTTCAAGAACGCGGACCTGGCCAGGACCTTGCGCTTATTGCAGGTGAAGGGCGGAGAGGCGTTCTACAAGGGTGAGATCGCGCAGGCAATCGTCGCGAAATCGCGGGCGCTCGGCGGCAGCATGACGCTCGAGGACCTGGCGAACTACCACGGTGAGTGGGTGGAGCCGGCGCACACGGTGTATCACGGCTTCGACATTCTGGAATTGCCGCCGCCGTCGCAGGCATGGGCGGCGAACGAGATGCTGAATATTCTCGAGGCATGCCTGCCGACGTGGGCTCCGGGCGAGTCGTTGGCGTCGCTCGGACCGCGCAACGCCAAATACTGGCATCTGTTGGTGGAAGCGAAAAAGCTGGCGTACGCGGATTTGTATCAGTACAACGCGGATCCGAATTTTGCGCAGGTGCCGCTGGCGAAATTGCTGTCGAAGGCGCACGCGGCGGCGTTGTGCGGCCGGGTTGATCCGCTGCGTGCATCGACGCCCGGCGCACCTGTTAGCGACAACGTGCCGGGCGATACCATCGTGCTGTCGACGGCGGACGGCGAGGGTAACATGGTGTCGTGGGTGAACAGCAATTTCGCGGAATTCGGTTCGGGCATCACGGTGCCGGGCTACGGCTTCATCCTGCACAACCGCGGCGCGCTGTTCACGCTCGATCCAAAGAGCCCGAACGTGATCGCCCCGCACAAGCGTCCGTACAACACCTTGGCGGCGGGCTTCGTGATGCATGCCGGCGCGCCCTACACCACCGTCACGTTGATGGGCGGGGACATGCAGGCGCAGGGTCATGCGCAGTGGCTGATCGACATCCTGGACTTGGGGGCCAATGTGCAGGCGGCGGCGGACATGGGGAGATTTCGGCATAGCCAGATCTCGAACGTGCTGAGCCTGGAGACACCGCTGTACGAGTTGGTGGGTACGCAGCTGGCGGCCATGGGGCACACGGTGCAGTCGGTGAGCGGCGGCGATGTGGGCGGCGTGCAAACCATCATGGTGCTGGACGGCACTTACCGTTCGGGATCGGATTTCAGGAAGGACGGCGCCGCGGTCGGCTGGTGATGCTACGGCAGCAGTGCGAGCACCTTGTCGGCGGGCCGGCACAGGGCGGCGCCGCGGGGCGTCGCGACGATGGGCCGGTTGATGAGGATGGGGTGCTCGAGCATGACGTCGATCAGCTCATCGTCGCTCCATTTCGAATCGTCCAACCCGAGTTCTTCATAGGGCGTGCCTTTGCGCCGCAGGACCTCGCGCACGGGGACGTGCATGGCGGCGATCAGCTCGACGAGCTGGGCACGGCTGGGCGGTTTGCGCAGATACTCGACGACCGTGGGTTCGATGCCGCGCGCGCGGATGAGCGACAGCGCATTGCGCGAGGTGCCGCAGGCGGGGTTGTGATAGATGGTGACGTTGCTCACGGCGTGGCCTTTATGGGATAGGATGACCGGGCATGATGAACAGCAATCTACAGTCGGTGCGGCGGTGGCTGCAAGTGGCGGTGCTCGCGCTGTTGGCCAACGCGTGGTTGGCGGGCGCCGCTGCGGCGCAGGATGTGGCCATCATCACGCGCGCCGGCCAGAAGGAGATGCTCAAGAATCCGGGCACGCCGCCGGCGGGCGCGAACAATCCGGACGTGGTGATCGTCGAGTACTTCGACTACAACTGTCCGTATTGCAAGAAGATTGTACCGACGCTGCAATCATTGCTGGCGCAGGATCCGAAGATCGCTGTGGTGTACAAGGATTGGCCGATCCTGGGGCCGGTGTCGGTGTACGCGGCCAGCGCTGCGCTGGCCGCAGGGTATCAGGGGAAGTATTTGGCCGCGCACGATGCACTGATCAGCGGCCCGCGTCTGGCCAAGGACGAGCAGGTGGATGGCGCTCTGCAGAAGGCCGGGGTGAACATGGATTCGCTGGCGAAGGACCGGACCGCTCACGCCGCGGAGATCGCGGCGCTGCTCAAGCGCAACGACGAGGAGGCGCACGCGCTCACCTTGGAAGGCACGCCCGGTGTCGTCGTCGGCCGGCAGCTGGTGGCGGGGATTGCGGACACCGCCATGTTCACGAAATTGATCGCCAATTCGCGCAAGGGGAAGTGAGTTACGGCACGACGTGCGAGGCGCCGACGTCCTTCCATTCGTAGCGCGGTACCTGGATCCACTGGCCGCTCTTGAGCTCGGGCACCTTGTGGATCTTGGTTTGATCGACGGTCATGCTGCCGTCCTTGTCGCTCACCCAGAAATCGATGTCGTAGATCTGGTCCTTGGTGCCGGCGACCCGGAAATCCGTGCAGGCGAAGTAGTGGCCGTCGTTGTCGAGCTGCCGCACGGGTTGGTGGGTGTCGACGAACTCTAGCTGCAGTTCCTTGCCGGTCTTGTCGTCCTTGATCTTGAACACGCCGTTGTTCTTGAGGCTTTCCTTGACGGCATTCTGTTCGACCGCCGACATGACTTCCCAGCCGCGCTTGGTGGCGAGATGGCCGGGGTGCTCGGACGCGGGTATCCACCACCACGGGACGGGCTGGCGCGCCATCGTGGTCCAGTTGCCGTCAGACTTGATCGGCTCCTTGTAAATGCGGGATTCCTGTATGACCAAGGAACCACCCTCCGGCATGACCCAGAAGTCGATCAGATATTTTTTCTTCGGGTCGGTGGAGTCGTGGAACTTCACGTCGGGGAAAAAGCCGTAGCCGTCGATGGTGCGGGTGAAGTCGACGTCGTCATAGGTCAATTTGAGATGATCGCCGTTGAGGGGATCGTCGAAGGGATAAATTCCGTTGTTCGCCTTGACCTTGTTGGCGATGGCGTCCTTGACCAGCGCTTCGGCATCGGCGCCGGTGTAGTTCTGCATGGCCTTCTCGGTGGACTCGACGCTGGCGGCGGCGATGAAGCTGCGCGCGCGCTGCAGATGCTCGGTGGGGTTCTCGAGGAAGGACTTCTTGGCGTCGTCGTTGTTGAAGCAGTAGGTTTTGCCGTCCTTGTCGGTCCAGGTGATGGTGCAGGTCGTGGCCACATGCCGGCCTTCGGCGAGCGCCTCGGCGCACTGGCCGCCGAACTGCGGTTCCGAGGGCACCGCGGCGGCGTGCGCGAGGGGGGGCATTACGGCGCACAGGAGCGCCGCGCAATAAATCGCGCGCCGCAGATTGTGCGGCAGGGCCAGCCAGAATGAGTTGGATTGAGTCATGCGTTTCTCCTTAAGAGGGCGTGTCGCGCGGCACGCCGGGGACCCCGCGCGGGCATTCGAGCGCGGCGCGATCCCATGCGCCGGCGCGGGCTGCCGCTTCGTAGGTGCTTTGCAGGAAGGCGAGTAGTTCGGCATCGGGATCGGCGGCGTTGCGCACCGCGTCGTAGGGGAGCAGGAATTCGCCGAGCTTTTCGCTGAAGAAAGCGGCGGCGGGCTGCACCACGGCGTCGCGGAAGCCGGCGGGCGCGGGGTAGGCGTAGGAATAGAACGCCGGGTAGTCGATGCCGTTGCCGCCGGGCCAGAAACCGGCGCTGCTTTCTTCGTGAGAATAGGCCTCCTGCATGACTTCGGGCGCGAGCCCGGGAGCGCTGCCGGGGAAGCGCGGTGCGCGGCGGCCTGAAAAACGGGTGACGGCGAGATCGAAGCTGCCCCAGAAGAAATGCACGGGACTGCACTTGCCGAGA
Source organism: Steroidobacteraceae bacterium (assembly GCA_035577165.1). Classification (GTDB taxonomy): domain Bacteria; phylum Pseudomonadota; class Gammaproteobacteria; order Steroidobacterales; family Steroidobacteraceae; genus Bog-1198. Next base: position 6,406 of record DATLVV010000374.1, read on the forward strand.
AAGGCGGTGCGAAATTGCTTGAATACGCGGTCGATCTGCACCAGAGCCAGCCAGAAGCGGCGCGCATCCTCGGCTTCATAGGCGGCATGGGTCTGGTCCTGGCTGAAGGGCGTTGCGCCCGGGATTTCGCAGGGAGCTTCCTTGATGGTGCAGGCGACGCCGAGTTCGCGCAGCGCCGCCATCAACGCGGCATAGAAGTCGGCGACGCTTTGCGGCCGCAGCGGCAGGCGCCGCGCATTGCCGTCGCTCACGGTGATGTCGAGCACGTGCTGATTGAAATCGAATTCAATCTCGAAGCTGCGGGGACCGTGCGGGATGGGCGAGGTGGTCAGTCCTTTGGAGGTCACGTACAGCGTCACATGCCAGCTGTGGTTGAGCCAGGGGGTCTGCTGCAAGCGGATCTTGCCGACAACCTGGGTCCAAAGATGCAAGGTCGCGCGGGTGTCCTGCCACGCGTCGTACGGGAGCTCCGGCCATTGCGGACTGAGGGGATCAGCCATGTCGATTAAGATGACGCATTGTTCTCACAGCGTCAAAGGATGTCGTCATGCGCCGAGCGCCGTTGGTTGCGATGGTTTTAGCGGCTCTGAGCGGGCCGGTGGCTGCCGCGGCGGCGGGTGGGTCGACCGGCCCAGCGGCGGCATTGGATCCGGCGGCCGCAGAGCGCTTCGCCGCCTTGGCGCTCAAGTGCCTGCACGCAGAGTATCCGAATCACCTCAGTCACACCTTGAGCGGCGATGATGATGCGCTGCCTCCGCATGTGCTGTACCCGGCGTTCTATGGCTGCTTCGACTGGCATTCGGACGTGCATGGCCATTGGCTGCTGGTGCGCTTGCTGCGGCTGTATCCGGACGCGCGGTTCGCGGCGCAGGCACGCAGCGAACTGGCGCGCAGCTTCACGCCGCA
>DATLVV010000375.1:0-4613 GCA_035577165.1 Steroidobacteraceae bacterium
CGATTGCATGATTGATGGCGAAGTCGTAGCTCTCGACCAGAAGGGCTTGCCGAGCTTCGGCGCCTTGCAAGCTGCATTGTCCGAGAACAAATCCGAAAACCTCGTGTTCTTTGCGTTCGATTTGCTATTCGATGGGCGGGAGGACTTGCGCACCCAACCTTTGGCTGACCGCAAGGGGCGCCTGCAGACGTTGTTGAAGGCGCGCGGCGTCAGCCGGCGGCTGCACTTCGTCACGCATTTGGAATCGAGCGCGCAGGATGTCTATTCCTCCGCCTGCAAAATGGGCCTCGAGGGCATCGTCTCGAAGCAATTGGCTGCACCTTACCGCTCGGGCCGATCCGGCAGCTGGCTCAAGATCAAGTGCCGCGCGGGACAAGAGATAGTCATCGGCGGCTGGACGACCGAAGGCGGAACGGTTCGTTCGCTGCTGGCGGGCGTTTATCGCGGCAAGCAGTTCGTCTACGTCGGCCGTATCGGCACGGGCTACGGGCGCGAAGCGGCCAAGTTGCTGCTGCCGAATCTTCAGAAATTGACGCGCGAGACCAGTCCGTTCGAGGGCGCGAATTCACCGCCCAAGGAGAAGAACGTTCGCTGGTTGAAACCCTTGCTGGTGGCCGAAATTGAATTTGCCGGCTGGACCGACACCGGCATGATTCGCCAAGCAGCGTTCAAGGGACTGCGTCAGGACAAGCCGGCACGCGAGGTCGTTGCCGAAATTCCCACGGCAGCCGCTGCCGAGCCTTCACCCAAGGAGGTAATGGAGCCCATGAACAACCCATCCCGTGCGAAAAAACGCGCCGGCTCATCGAAGGTGGTCACGGCGGCGACGCTCGGCACCGTCAAAGGTCCCACCTTGGTCAGTGTCCTGGGTGTGACCATTTCGAAACCCGACAAGGCGCTGTGGGCGGATGTTGCCGGTGCGCCCTTCACCAAGGCCGACCTCGCTCGCTACTACGAAGACATCGGCGAGTGGATGCTGCCGCATCTCAAGGGTCGCCCCTGCTCGCTGGTCCGCCTGCCGAATGGTGTCGGCACCGAACAATTCTTTCAACGCCACGCTTCGCCCGGCATGTCGGACCTTCTCACGTCCGTCAAGGTGCGCGGCGACAAGGCTCCATACGTGCAGATCGATCGGGTCGAGGCGCTCGCTGCGGCCGCACAAGTCGCTGCTCTCGAGTTTCATCCCTGGAACTGCGCGCCCGGTAATCCCGAAGTGGCCGGCCGCTTGGTCTTCGATTTGGACCCTGCCCCGGATGTTGGGTTCGAAGCGGTCATTGCCGGCGCCATTGAAATCCGCGATCGACTCAAGGCAACCGGCCTGGAATCGTTCTGCAAGACCACCGGCGGCAAGGGCCTGCATGTCGTGGCACCCCTCAGCGCCGGCAAGGCGGCAGTGGCGTGGCCGGTGGCGAAGAATTTCGCGCACATCATCTGCGCGCAAATGGTTCAGGACAGTCCGAACAAGTACCTCGATACCATGTCGAAGCAGCAGCGGATCGGGAAGATCTTCCTCGACTACCTACGCAATGACCGAATGTCGACGGCAGTCGCGGTACTCTCGCCGCGCGCGCGCGACGGCGCCCCGGTGTCCATGCCGGTTCATTGGAAGGACGTCCGCCGCGGCTTGGCGCCGATGAAATATACCGTGCGCAGTGCACCCGCCGTGCTGCGAAAGCTAAAGCCGTGGTCCGGCTATGCGGACGCGGCACGGTCGCTCGCCGACGCCATTCGCAGCATCACGCGCGCTCCAGGAACTCGACGCAAATAGCAGGCTTAAGGGTATGCTTCGGTATGCATCCGCGCGCAACCCTGGCAGCCACGATCTTGGGGTCGAGCCTCGCCTTCATTGACGGCTCGGTGGTCAACGTCGCCCTGCCTGCGCTGGCGCAAAGTCTCAAGGTCGATCCCACCGACCTGCCCTGGACCATCAACGCTTACTTGCTGCCGCTGGGTGCTTTGACATTGCTGGGCGGCGCGCTCGGCGATCATTTTGGACGCCGCCGCCTGTTTCATTGCGGACTGTCGGCATTCACGCTGGCTTCGGCGGCATGCGCCGCAGCACCCACGCTGGCGTGGCTGCTGGCTGCCCGCGCTCTTCAAGGGGTGGGCGCGGCGCTGCTGCTGCCCAACAGCCTGGCGATTCTTGGCGGCGCATTCGGCGGCGAGGCGCGAGGTCGCGCCATCGGCAGCTGGGCTGCAGCCGGCGCTCTGGCGGGTGCGTTGGGACCCATCGTCGGCGGATGGTTCGTGGACACGGCCGGCTGGCGAACCATCTTTCTTCTGAATTTACCGCTGGCGGCGATTGCGGGCTATCTGTCGTGGAACTATGTGGAAGAGCGCAAAGAATCGCAGCGTGCCGCGCCGCTCGATACGGCCGGTGCCGCACTCGCGACATTGGCGCTGGGCTTGCTCACCTGGTCGTTGACCAAGGCGTCGGAGCCGCACGCCGGCCAGGCGGAGATCTGGTCAGCCGCGCTTCTCGGTTGTGCCCTGCTCGCCGCATTCTTGCGGCTCGAGGGGAAATTGGGAGACCGAGCACTCATACCCATGGCGATGTTTGCCGCGCCGGCATTCGTCGGACTCAATTTGCTGACGTTCTTTCTTTACGGAAGCCTCGGCGGCCTGCTTGTCTTGCTGCCGTTCTTCCTGATCAGAATCGGCGGTTGGCTGGCGATTGCGGCGGGTGGAGCCCTGTTGCCTGTTCCCATGGCGATTGGATTTGGGTCACGGCTGATGGGTCGTGTGGCGGCCCGCCACGGCGCGCGAATGCCCTTGACCCTGGGCGCGGGCTTGGTGGGGATCGGGCTGGCCCTCTATGGCAGGATCGGCACCCCAGGGTTCAGCTATTGGCTGGAGGTGTTCCCGCCGACTGTTCTGGTCGCCTGCGGCATGGGGGCCTGTGTCGCGCCGCTGACCACCGCCATCATGACCTCGGTTGATCCTGACCGAGTGGGGCTGGCGTCAGGGTTCAACAGCGCCGTCGCGCGTGTCGCGGGCTTGGTGGCTACCGCGCTGTTGGGATTCGTGTTTGCACGCCAGGAATCGGCGGCTTCGTTCATGAGTGGATTTCGCGCAGCAGCGCTCATCGGTGCGGCGTCGGCCGCGTTGGCCGCGGGCTCAGCCTTCTGGTTCCTTGGCCGCCAAACCCATGCCCCCACGACTCACGTTTAGCTAAAATGATGCCACGGCAAGCGGCGGCAGCGCCATCGCCACTGCCGCCGAGGACCCTCGAGAAGTCAACCGAAGACCGCGTCACTGTACGGTGATCTGTTTGGGCTTCTGCTTGACGTTCTCCGTCTTCGGGATGTGCACTGTGAGGATCCCGTCCTTGCTCTCGCAGCGGATCGTCTCTGCATTCGCATTCTCGGGCAGCGAGAAACTCCGCTCGAAACTGCCGTAGAAACTTTCCACACGATGATATTTTTCGGTCTTCTCATCCTTCTGCTGCTTGCGCTCGCCTTTGATGGTGATCACGCCCTCATCATAAGTGACCTGGACATCTTCCTTCTTTACGGCGGGCAACTCCGCTCGTATGACGTATTCCTTGTCGGTTTCACTAATATCTGCGGACGGTGACCAATCGAGCTTCCTGCCGTTTCCTGGCAGCGCTACACGCGTGAAGCTGGCCGGCATCAGCCGGTTGAATAATGTATCGACATCGCCAAATGGCTCCCAACGTACCAGGCTCATGACCTTCTCCTGATTTTGAAGTGATAAAAGAAATTCCTGCATGAGGAATTTTGAACTTGCCCTGCCCATTGCACGATCCGTAGATGTACGTATTCTGCGATGGTCAGTGCCCATTGACGCTAGAGCCCCTGAAATCGAGTCACGACGTCGCTTGTCGCTCGACTGTCCGTTCTTGGTATCGACTTCCAGCGGATCCGGATAAGCTATCCCCATGCAAAACCCTTATCAGCAATCTGCGAAGTGGCTTTTCCTGGCGATGCTGGCCTTGGCGTTTTTCGGCGTGGCCCGGGCGGGACCTGCCCTGTCCGAAGGCAGCCGTCTCTACGCTCCGTGCGGAGTCTGTCATGCACCGAAAGCATGGGGCTCGATGGATGGCGCCATCCCGAACATCGCCGGCCAACAGAGGCGCTACCTGGAACGGCAGCTGGACCTGTTCCGATCGGGAGCACGCGTGGATCCGGCGATGCAGATCGTCGCGGTGCACCCGACCTTCAACAATCAACATGATATCGTCGCACTGGCGAGCTATCTGTCGGGTCTGGAGTTTAATCCGAATCCGGTGAAAGGTTCGGGAGAGCAATTGCGGGTGGGACAGGAAATATACTCGCATATCTGCGCAGCCTGTCACGGTGCCGATGGCCGGGGCGAAACGGCCAATCGGGTGCCGCGTATCGCCGGACAGCATTATCCGTATCTGCGGCGGCAGATCGACGCCGCGGCCGCTTTACACAGGGACCTCGCGCCGCCTGAAATGACGGCCGCGCTGCGGGGCATGCGTCCGCAGGAAGAGGATGCGCTCGCCGATTACATTTCGCGGCTCGGCACCTCGGAGGCATTGCTCGATTCGAATGGTCCCCCTGCAGCGGGAGGCTCGACAAATAAATAGCTGCTGGGAGAAACCACGTCGCGGGAACCATCCCCCC
>DATLVV010000376.1:0-3027 GCA_035577165.1 Steroidobacteraceae bacterium
CGGCGGCATGCGCGCCTTTCACCCGGAAGGGGAAGCCGGCGTGGCGCGCGCTGCGGCGAGCCGGCAAGTTCAGATGATGCTGTCCACCGTCACCTCCTATGCGGTCGAGGACGTGGCGGCGGCGCGCAAGGCACCCCTTTGGTACCAATTATACGCGACGGACGACTGGCAGGTGACCGAGGCGCTCGTGCGCCGCGCGGAGAAGGCCGGGTGCGATGCCATCGTGCTCACCGTCGATGTCATGCCGGGCCGCAACACCGAGACTTTGACCCGCGGCATGCGGCAGGACACCCGGGATTGCACGCAGTGCCATGTCGGGGGTTCGCACGACCCACTGCGCAAGCCCATGTTTGCGGGCATCGATGTGTCGCATGCCATCGATCTGACGCCGACGAACATGTCGGGCAATTATCTGCAGCGCCTGCGCAAGTTGGTATCGGTCAAATTCATGGTGAAGGGCATCGTGTCGCCGGAAGACGCAGTCCTCGCCATGCAGGCGGGCGCAGACGGGATCGTGGTGTCGAATCATGGCGGACGAGGCGAGGAGACGCTGCGATCGACCATCGAGTGCCTGCCGGAAATCGTGGCGGCCGTGGGCGGGCGCATTCCCGTTTTCATCGACGGCGGCATCCGGCGCGGCACGGATATTTTCAAGGCGCTCGCCATGGGCGCGACGGCGGTGGGCATCGGGCGCCCGTACGCATGGGGCCTCGCGGCGTTCGGCCAGCCCGGTGTCGAAGCGGTGAGCGACATCTTGCTGCGCGAACTGCACATCATCATGCGGCAGGCCGGAACCGCGGATTTGGCGTCCATCAACAAAGATCACCTGGCGTGGTCAAAAATCTAAGCACGGATGCCGAACTGGCACGGCTCGCGGCCCGAGTCGGCCGGCGTCTACTGGCCCGGCGACGCGCCGTCGCGACGGCTGAGTCTTGCACCGGGGGCTGGATCGCCAAGGCGTTGACCGATGTGGCCGGCAGTTCCCAATGGTTCATGGAGGGTTTCGTCACCTACAGCGATGCGGCCAAGCGGCAACGCCTCGGAGTCCCTCTTTCCGTGCTGAAGCGGCACGGCGCGGTGAGCGAGGCCACCGTGCGCGCAATGACCCGCGGCGCCCTCAAGCGCACGGCGGCGCAAGTGGCGGTGGCGGTGACCGGGATCGCCGGTCCGGGCGGCGCTGTTCCCGGCAAGCCGGTCGGCACAGTATGGCTGGGCTGGGCAGCACGGCGCGGTCGGGTGATCCGTGTTGCCGTGCAACTGCGGCACTTTCGCGGCGACCGCGACGCGGTGCGCCGCAAAACCGTGCGAGCGGCGCTGCAAGGCCTGCTCACGGCGTAGAGGGGATTGGAGACTGCGTGCGGTTATTCTTTGCGTTGTGGCCTGACTCCCGCGTGCGCGCAACGATTGCGCACGCCGCCGCGGCGCTGCCCGCGGATCTCAGTGGGCGCCGCGTCCCGCCGCAGAACTATCATCTGACCCTGGCGTTCGTGGGCGAGGTCGCCGCCACACAGCTCGCGGTATTGCAGCAGATCGGGCGCAGTCAGCGATTTTCTGGATGCACGCTCAGGTTCGACGCGCTCGAGTATTGGCGCACGCCTAAGGTGGTGGTGGCGACTGCCCAGCAGATCCCTTCCGAACTGCTCGAGCTGTGGACGCAGCTGTGCCGAGCCCTTACGCAGACTCAGTCCCTGCGCCTCGAACCGGCGCCACCGCGACGTGTGCATGTCACCCTGGCGAGGAAGGTCGCGCAAGCCCCTGTGCTGCAAGCAATGTCGCCGTTCGAGTGGACGTCGCAAAATTTCAGTTTGGTACGCTCCGACACCGGCGGCGCGCACTCGGTTTATACAGTAGTCGATACCTGGCCACTACTGGATGAAACGCCGGCGCGATAGAAATCTCTGTCATTTCGGTGCATATGAGATGAGTGTTGGGCGCTGAATATGAAATAATAGCGCCACACTTTGTTGAGGACTCCCTATGGAAGAGAATCGCAAGAAGGCTCTCGCGGCAGCGCTGAGCCAGATCGAAAAACAGTTTGGTAAGGGCTCGGTCATGCGCTTGGGCGATGCCGGCGCCACCTACGAGGTGGATTCGATTCCAACCGGCTCGCTCGGACTGGACATCGCGCTCGGCGTGGGCGGCATTCCACGCGGCCGCGTCATCGAGATTTTCGGACCGGAGTCCTCGGGCAAGACGACGTTGACGCTGGCCATCATCGCCTCGGCGCAGAGCCACGGCGGCACGGCGGCGTTCGTCGATGCCGAGCACGCGCTTGATCCGGTGTACGCCGAGAAGTTGGGGGTCAAAGTCAACGATCTGTTGGTCTCGCAACCCGACACCGGCGAGCAGGCTCTGGAAATTACCGACATGCTGGTCAGGTCCGGCGCAGTCGATGTCGTGGTGGTCGACTCGGTGGCCGCGCTCACGCCGAAAGCCGAAATCGAAGGCGAGATGGGCGATCAGCACATGGGCTTGCAGGCGCGGCTCATGTCGCAGGCGCTGCGCAAGCTGACCGGCAACATCAAGCGATCGAACACCATCGTGATTTTCATCAACCAGATTCGCATGAAAATCGGCGTCATGTTCGGCAATCCGGAAACCACCACCGGCGGCAATGCGCTCAAGTTCTATTCCTCGGTGCGCATGGACATCCGGCGCATCGGTGCGATCAAGAATGGCGAGGAGGTCGTCGGATCGATGACCCGGGTCAAGGTGGTCAAGAACAAGGTGGCCCCACCGTTCCGCGAAACCGAGTTCGAGATCATGTACGGCACCGGGATCTCCAAGGAAGGCGAACTCATCGAACTGGGCGTGCTGCACAATCTGGTTGAGAAGTCCGGCTCCTGGTACAGCTACAAGGGCGAGCGGATTGGACAGGGCAAGGACAATGCCCGGACCTTCCTGCAGCAGCATCCCGAGATCGCCAAGGACATCGAAGGGCAGATTCGCACCAAATTGATTCCTGAAAAGGCGACCATGAATCGGGGCGGCGACGTTAAAGAGGCGTAATGCCCTGGGCCGTCAAGA
>DATLVV010000377.1:0-4020 GCA_035577165.1 Steroidobacteraceae bacterium
GCCATTGTTTTCCAAAATGAAGATGGCCGGCACGCGGAGCACGACGGCCATATTCATCGCTTCGAATACCGTGCCCTGATTGGCACTGCCGTCGCCGCCGAAGGCGACACTGACGCTCTGGTTGCCGCGCAACTTGCATGCGATGGCGGCACCCACCGCGATCGGCGGGCCGCCTCCGACGATGGCGTTGGCGCCCAACATGCCCTTGGTCATGTCGGCGATGTGCATCGAGCCGCCCTTGCCGTGGCAAAGGCCATCCTTGCGCCCATAAATCTCCTTCATCATGCCGCCCACATCGCATCCCTTGGCGATGCAGTGCCCATGCCCCCGATGAGTGCTCACGATGTAATCCGACTCGTTCAACTGCTCGCAGACGCCGACCGCAATGGCCTCCTGACCCGCATACAGGTGGGTGAAGCCCGGGATTTCGCCGGTGGCGATTTCGACGTGCAATCGCTCCTCGAATTCGCGGATGAGTTTCATTTGCCGGTACGCCTTGAGCAGCTGCTCGCGGCCCAAATTCACGCTGAAGGTCATGTACCGTCCCCCAAATTCCATGTACCGCGATCGGTTCCCGGAGGGAACAAATAGTCGTCGATCACTTTGTGAAAGTGGCGAATCCGCAGCTCCTGCCGCCCCAGCCACAGGCCGCGAAAGCCGCGCGAGTGCATGCCGGCCTGCACATTCGGCAGATTGGCGGCGTCCTGATCGAGCACCAGGCCGATCGATTTATCGCCGTGTTTCCAGCTCTGGTGCTTGGCCCGCGGCGGCCATTCCTGCCCCTGCGGCACGAGTTCGTAGGTCCAGATGTCGTAGTACATCTTGTTTGGATCCGTGGCGTGCGGCCGTTGGCGGAATACCCAGAAATCGTCGGCATGCAGATTGAGGGAGAGGTTCGGAAATATCGTGTAGTGGTAGTCGTCGGTGAGCTGATCGTCGTTCAGCTCCGAATAGTCCTTGCCCTGCTGCCCGCCCATCGCCCGCTTGTGCTTCTGTACATCGCGGCGAATATTGGCGATCGGTTCATCGTAGTCGACCGGGTCGATTCCGGCGGCCTTCATGATCGACTTGATGGAATCGGGGATTGCCGGCGGCTTGCGCACGCGCGGCGACAGGGTGCCGAACGGAATGAGGTAGCGGTTGTGGCGCTCATAGCAATCGATCTGAATGTCGAGATCGTGCAGATACCAGAGCAGCTGAGGATGGATGCCTTGCACATGGTAGCTCTCGTTGAAGGCATCGACGGACGCTTTCCAATTGCAGTCCCATTCGACCGTGATGTCGCGGGTCTGCACCATGCGCTCGAAGTGATACGGATCGAGGTGTTCCGGAACGGGCCGCAGATAATCCGCCAGCGGCTCGGCCTCGGGGTTCATCGAGAACCACACGAAGCTGCCCCACTCCTCGCACTTCACCTGGGACAATCCGTGTGGCGGCGCGCCTTGTGCAAACGTATCAATGTCCGGGATACGGTAGTACGAACCATCCAGGTTGTATTCCCATTGATGGTACAGACACTTGAACGTGCGTCCGCTCCCCGCGGAACCGCGGCCGCAGGGCCGCAGCCGGTTGCCGCGGTGCTGGCAAACATTGTAAAAGCCGCGAACGCCGCCATCCGCCTGCCGAACGACGATGATCGACTCTGCGCCGATCTCGGTCACGATGTAGTCGCCGGCGTCGGGCATGTCGCGGGAACGGCCTGCGACCAGCCATACCTTGGTCCAAAGGCGTTCCCATTCGAGCCGCATGAATTCATTCGAAGTGTAGCGGCGCTGATCGATCACTCCGGTACCGAGTTCGGGATCGACGGCCTTTTCGTGCGGCGTACCCGGCTGCGCCCCGCTGCGGCCATCGGCGCCGGGCCGCACGCGCGGCACCGGCGTGTAGGCCGGCGATTTCGATCGGTTGTGAAAGTCATCCGCCATGATCAGTGTCGAGCGTCCGGCTGCAATGCCGCCCAGCGGATGCCCCGCCGCAACAACTCATGGTACACGGGCAGTTTCCAACTGCCCCGCTCCACCGTCGGGTATTCCGCCATCATGGGTCGCATGTCGTACCTGCCGCGGCAGTGGCCCAGCGTGCAATACAGCACTTCGCCGCCGGCATGCGGATGCAGATACATCACCAGGTGCCGATCCGACGGATGCCGATCCGACGAAACTTGCGCGAGGGGCCAGTGCTTGGCGACGAAGCCGGGAGCCTCGCCCCGAAAATGCGTGTGCAGCAGTGCGTGATGCGCACCATGATACTCGGACAAATACAATTCGTCGTCCGCCTCGAATGATTCGATTCCTGCAACCAGCGGATGGGAGGCATCGCTCACCTCGACGCGATACGGCCGGATCGGCGGATGCGCGAGGAATTGGCTGCCCAACATCGCCATGAAGCCGGGTTCGGTCCGCGGCGCATCCCAGCCGCGGCCCTTGAGAAAGCGCAGCACGGAGTTCGTGCCATGCAGAGCCAGCCAACGCCTTCCCGCCGACAAGAAATCCTGCAGGGCGGCGAGTTCAGCGGGCTTCGGGATGACATCGCAGGTGTACGTGACGAGAAAATCGGCGGCAGCGATTGCATTGCAATCTCGGTAGTCCTCCGCCACCCGGACCCGGATATGCTCTTGTTCGCCGAGCAACTTCAGGAGCTCCAGGCGTGCATAGTCCATGTCGTGGTAAAGCCCCCCACAGACAAGGTAGCCGTTCACTGGTGCTGCAGGTGCCATGAGCGGCCGTCAGGCGATCACAACTGCACGCGCTTGGTGAAGCCGTTATCGGCGATGATATTTGCGCCGGTAATCAGACTCGCCGCGGGGCTCGCCACGAACACGATGATGCGTGCAATCTCCTCCACCGTGCCCATCCGCCCGCACGGGATCTGCTTCATGGCCCAATCGTAGAATTTTGCCTGGGTCCCCTTGATCATTTCCCAGGCGCCGCCCTCGAAGTAGATCGGGCCGGGCGATACTGTGTTGACCCGGACCGATTTCTTGCCGACGTACTGCGAAAGCTGCTTCGAGTAGGTGATCAGACCCGCCTTGATGGCATTGTAGGCCATGGGCGCTGCGAAGGTCTCCACCGCATTGGTCGAGCCGATGATGACGATCGAGCCGGTTCCGGATTTCTCGAGATGTGGCATGAGTGCGTCGCAGCCGCGCACGGTATGCAGCATGTCGATCTCGAAATTACGTACCCAATTTTTTTCGCTGTCCATGCCGCCGCCGCCGCTCACGCCGGGGATGAAAATATCGCAGCCGCCGAGCGCAGATACCGTGCGGTCGAGCCACGCTTTGTAGGCCTCACCGTCGCGCACGTTCACCGCTTCGCCGACTACTTCCACGCCGGGTCGCTTGATTGCCTCGACCGCCTCAGCGACCTCCTCCGGCGTGCGCGCGCAGAACCCCACGTGGGCCCCTTCGGCCACCAGCAACTCGACGACCCCGCGCCCGATGCCTTTGGTGGCCCCGGTGACTATCGCCCGTTTGGCCCGCAGCCCAAGATCCATTGGCGCTCCTCAAAAATCGCATTGTAGCCGCGGCAAGACAATAAAACAAACAGTCAAGACTGTTTTTTATTCTATTGAGCCAACAAGCCATTATCGATAATAATTTCACTGGCATTGACAAAGCGAGACTCGTCCGAGGCGAGGTAGACCACCAGATTGGCAACGTCCAGAGGTTTGCCGAGCCCCACCGGGGACTCCTCATACGCCGACATCTGCATGCCGAGTTCCTGGGTGGCCTTCACCACCATGGGCGTATCGATGGCGCCGGCATGGATGGAATTGCAGCGCACGTTGTAGTGATTCATCTGGCAATGGACCGCGATCGCCTTGGTCATCGACCGCACGGCGCCTTTCGCTGCCGTATAGGCATAGAACACCGGATAACCCAGGTGCGTGGCGGTTGAACACATGTTGATGATCGACCCTCCGCCGGAGTCCTTCATCAGTCCGATTCCATACTTGCAGGCGAGAAACACGCTGTCCGTCATGACACGAAGGTGCGCATGGAATTGCTCCAGGGTGGCC
>DATLVV010000378.1:0-3522 GCA_035577165.1 Steroidobacteraceae bacterium
CACGTCGATGAGGTGCGCCGGCATCAGCGAGCGCACGTGGGCATTCACCAGCTCGTCCAGCAGCGGAGTGGTGGGCCGCGGCGTCAGCAGGAAGAAGGCCAGCATCGCGGCAATCGCCGTGCCGCCCACGCCGCCAAATGCGCCGGCCCAAAAGGATCGGTTGCGCGCTCTGGGTGCGCTGCGCTGCAGCGGCGCCGGCTGTTTGGTCTGCAATGCTTCCTGATCCAGCATGCGCGCCACCTGCGCGCGCAATGCCGCGGGAGCCTGCGCGTAGACCACGTCGCGACGCAGTGCGGTGCGCACCATGCCGAGATCCTGCAGCAGCGCGCGGCACGCCTCACAATGTTCGACATGGCGTTCGATCTCCGCCGCCGCAAGCGCGTCGACCTCGCCGTCGAAGAAGGCCTGCACCCGCAAAGATTCAGCGCACTGCACGCGGCTCTCCCTCGGTTTCTTGCAGCCAGCGCGCTTTCAAGGCGGCGCGCGAGCGCGCCAGCCGTGACATGACCGTGCCGATGGGCACGTTCGTGATTTGCGCTATTTGTCGATAGTCCATTTCCTCGATCTCCCGCAGCATCAACACCGTGCGGTGTTCTTCGGGCAATGCCGCGATCAATCGCTCGAGCGTGCGCTGCTCGTCGCGTTGGATCGAGTCGTCTTGCGGATCGGGCGTGGCGGCGATCATGGCGTGGCCATCTTGTGTATCGTGTTCCTCTGGCAGCGGCACGAAGGCGCGGCGTTGCCGTTGTTTGAGCGACGTCGAGTGGCAATTCCTCACGATGGTCATCAGCCACGCCTTCACGTCCGCGCCTCGCAAGGTGTCAAAGGCGCGAAACGCCCGCAGGATGGCGTCTTGCACGACGTCATCCGCATCGCCGGGCGCCTGCGCCAGCCATCGGGCAAACCGGTACGCGGCGTCCAGGTGCGGCAATACCTGCGCCTCGAATCGCGCGCGCTTTTCATCCATGGATGTTAAGACTCATGGCAGAGGCACTTTATTCCCCAGGGAGCCTTCGCTCAATTCCCCTAGATCTCAGCGGCGCAGGAAGTAAGGGATCGTGATCAGTACGACTCCGATGCCGACCAACAACGGAACATTGGCCACGAAGTACGGGAATATCATCAGCGCAAGCCCGCACACCAGTGGCACAACCGCCCTTTGCCGCCTGCCGTAAATGAAGAACCCCAGCCCGATCGAGCTGAACAGCAGTCCCCATAGCAGGATGGACGTTGAAATGTGACTGATCCGGTTTCACGCCTCGCGGCAGTCCCAATCGCAGTATAACCGCGCCCAATCCCATTGGCAGGCAGCGTGCCGCCTGCGAAGATCGCTGCATGCGAATCATGAGCGCCGCCCTGCTGGCGGCCTGCCAACTCGTTTGGTGCGGCGCCGTCATCGCGGCGCCCCCATCACTGCATGGCCGGATCGTGGGCTATGCCACCCGCTGGGATGCGGCGGGAGACAAGGACCTCGGCAAAATCGACACCCTGATCTTCGCGTTCGCCCAAGTGATCGACGGCCGGGTCGTGCTCGACACGGCCGCTACCGATCGCCTGCACACGTTAATTGCGCTGAGGGCGGCGCACCCGGCACTCAAGGTAGCGATATCGGTGGGTGGCTGGGGCGCCGGCGGATTCTCTGAAGCGGCAGGCAGTGCCGCCGGCCGCCAAGCATTCGCGGATAGCGCCGCACAACTGCTGACCGCCCAGGACGCGGACGGGCTCGACGTGGACTGGGAATATCCTGAACACGGCGAAGCGGGAATCCGCGCGAGCCCCGAGGACCGCGCCAACTTCACCCGGCTGCTCCAGGCCCTGCGCGCGGCTCTCGACAGGGCCGGCGCCATCCACGGGCGCGCCGGCGCCCGACATTTCACCCTGAGCATTGCCGCCGCCGATGGTCCCTTCGTCAGCGGCGTCGACATTGCTGCCGTGTCGCCCTACCTGGACTGGTTCAACTTGATGACCTATGACTTCGTCAACAGCCTGACCCCCTTCACCGGCCACCACAGCGGCCTTGGCGCGGCCAACATTGCGCCGCCCGAGGCGCGCACCACGCAGCGCGCCGTGCGGCAGTTTCTCGATGCCGGCGTGCCGCCCGGGAAGCTCGTGATCGGCGCCGCGTTCTACGGACGCGAATTCGCCGACGTGGTCCCGGACCACCAGGGTCTGTACCAGCGCTACGGCCGCTACCAAGGCGAGCTCCCGTGGCCGCAGCTGCGCAAGGCCTACATCGGCAAAGACGGCTATGTCCGCCATTGGGATTCGGCCGCGCAGGCACCTTGGCTTTGGAATGCCGGCACCCGGCGCTTCATCAGCTATGACGATCCGCAATCGATCGCGGCGAAGGCCGCCTACGTCAAGGCACGGCACCTGGGCGGCATCATGTACTGGGAGCAGAGTCTGGATCCCAGCGGCGAGTTGCTGAATGCGGCCTGGCGCGGGCTGCAGTAACAACTACTTGGCGGGTGCCGGCACTTTTGCCGGCTCGATTCCCTTGGAATAAATCACGGTGCCGTCGAGTTTGACGATGATGGCATCGATGTCGTCGATGCGATTGTAGATCTCCATCGCCTTCTCCGGGCCCAGCACGAATGCGGTCTTGGACAAACCGTCGGTGCGCGTCGCGTACGGCCCGATGACCGTGGCGCTGCGCACCTTGCTCGCGGAATGGCCGGTGTGCGGATCGATGATGTGGTGGTAGCGCACTCCGTTTTCCTCGAAGAATCGTTCGTAGTCGCCGGAAGTTGAAATCGCCGCGTCCACCAGCGGGATGCGGGTGATCACTTCGCCCTCGCCCTTGCGAGGATCACGGATTCCGACCATCCAGGGTTTTCCGAATCGATCGCCGATGATGCGGCTGTCGCCGCCCGCGGAGACATAGGCCCGGGTGAAACCGGCAGCCTTCAAGACCTCGATGCCGCGGTCCACCGAGTACCCCTTGGCGATTCCGCCAAGATCGATTCGAACGCCCTTCTGCGAGAATTGAACCGTCTGCTTCTTCGGGTCGAGCAGCACGTGCTGGTAATTGACGGCCGGCAGCGCCTTGTCGATTTGCGCTTCGTCCGGATGCACGTGCTTGCGGAAGTCATACAGATAGCCGACGCTGGCATAGGTGATGTCGAAGGCGCCATCGGTGAGCACCGAATATTCCTTGGCCGTGGTCAGCAAATCGAATAATTCCTTGCTGATCCGCATGGGGCCGTCCGCCGCCTTGGCGTTGACCTGGGACACCTCGCTGGTCGGCTTGTAGGTGCTCATCGAGTCGTCGACATGACGCATTTCCTCGAGCACGGCGTCGATCGCCCGTTCGGCCTTTTGCTGATCGTCCGCCCACAGTTCCACGGTGATTCGCGTGCCCATGATGCCGTCGCTGACCCGCCGCACCCAGTCGGCGCGCGCCGGCGCGGCCATGCATACCAGGATGATGGGGGCCAAACGGGCGATGGACTTCAGTCTTTGCGGAGTCATGCGCATAGCCTAGCTGATCTCGCCAAGCCGGTCAGCGGCGGGCACGGGATC
>DATLVV010000379.1:0-13082 GCA_035577165.1 Steroidobacteraceae bacterium
GGTCGGCATCTCCGGCACGCCGGTCATCGACCCGGTGTCGAAGACGCTCTACGTCGTGAGCAAGACTGCGGTGGCCAACGCGTTGCCCATCCATCAGCGTCTCCACGGCTTGAGTCTGATCGATGGCACCGAACGCAGCGGCAGCCCCGCCGCCATCGACAGCTCGATCTCCGTCGCCGGAACCGGCGACGGCTCCAGCAGTTCCCAAGTCCATTTCAATGCCCAGACGCAGCATCAACGCCCCGGCCTGGCGCTGGTCAACGGCGTGGTGTATGTCGCCTTCGCCTCCCACGAGGATGGCGATCCGTATCACGGCTGGCTGTTGGGATTCAATGCTTCGACGTTCGCGTTGGCCTCCAACCAGGTGCTCAACCTCACCCCCAATCACGTCGGCAGCGTGACCTATTCGCGCGGCGGCATCTGGATGAGCGGCGGCGCACCGGCGGTCGATGTCGGCAATAATCTCTATCTCTCCACCGGCAACGGCACATTCGATGCCGATTCCGGCGGTTCGAACTACGGCGACAGCACGGTGAAATTGAACACCGCTGCCGGTCTTGCGGTGGCCGATTGGTTCACCCCTTATGATCAGGGCTCGCTCAACACCGCCGACAAAGATCATGGCTCCGGCGGCGCGGTCTTGCTGGTGAATGCCGGCGGCGGCAACTACATCGTCGCCGGCGGCAAGGAAGGCACCTTGTTCGTGCTGCTGCAAAGTTCCCTGGGCCACTTCAGCACGACGGCTGCTCTCGAGAGCTCCAAGGTGCACCAAGAATTCAACATCGGCCACGGAGTCTTCTCGACCGCCGCGTTCTGGAACAACTCGCTGTTCATCGCCGGAGCGGGATCGGGATTGCAGAGCTATACCTTCGACACCACCCAGGGCCTGTTCAACACGGGGGCCGCCTCGATCGGCAGCCATGCCTTCGGCTGGCCGGGCGCCAGTCCGTCCATCTCGGCATCGGGCACCAGCAACGGCATTGCCTGGGCGATGGATACCCATCCCTACTGCACCAGTCAGTCCCAGGCCTGCGGTTCCGCCGTGCTCTACGCCCTGGATGCGGCGCACTTATCCACGGAGTTGTGGAACAGCTCCCAGGTCGCCGCCGATGCGGCCGGCAATGCGGTGAAATTCACGGTTCCCACGGTGGCGAACGGCAAGGTCTATATCGGCACCCGCGGCGCCGACAACGGCAGCGGCACGGCCTCCGTGCTCGGCGAACTCGACGTCTACGGATTGAAGCCCAACTAACGCCGATCAAAGCCCGACTAACGCGCGTATTCCCGCCACACCAGCCAGAGCGCCGCCAGGCAGGCGACACCATATAGCAGCCCCGCCACGCCATGCCAGGCGCCGAAGCCCAAGCCGAGGACGGCGCCTTCGGCATGGGCGCGGTTCATCACAGGTTTGAGCAGCCACTCATTGATCGCCAGCAGCGCCGCGGCGAGATAGCCCGGCGCGAATTTCGCGCGATCCGGCAACGCAAGCGCGAGTCCTGCCACCGCGACGCCCAGGTAGGTTTCGATACCGAACAGCCGGGCGGCCAGGACGCCGGCCAGGTGCCTATCGCTTTGTGCGAACAGGGTTGGCGCCACCCACAACGCCAGCGACCAGAGACTGCCCACCCACAACACGAACACTGCGCCGAATACTTTGCGGATGCGGGTCATGCGCAGTGTGGATCACAAATATTTGACGGAAACGATCTCGTAGCTGTGCGTGCCGCCCGGGGTCGTGACATCGACCACGTCGCCCTCGGATTTGCCGATGAGCGCACGGGCGATCGGCGAGGACACCGACAGCAGCCCCTGCTTGATGTTCGCCTCATCGTCGCCCACCAGCTGATACACGACCTTGTTGCCGCCGTCTTGGTCTTCGAGTTCGATGGTCGAACCGAACACCACGCGGCCGCTGGCGCTCAATTTGGTGACGTCGATCACTTCGGCGTTCGACAGGCGGTTCTCGATGTCGTTGATCCGTCCCTCGATGAAGCTTTGCTGCTCGCGCGCGGCATGATATTCGGCGTTCTCGCTCAGATCCCCGTGGGCACGCGCTTCGGCGATCGCCTTGATGACGTTCGGGCGGGCGCTGCTTTTGAGCTGCTTCAACTCCTGCCGCAGCCGCTCGGCGCCGCGCAGAGTCATGGGAGTTCGCTTCACGACAACAATTCCTTGTGCAAATCCTGCAGTCGATTCACTTCAATGTCGCCCAGATGATCGAGCGCGTCGCAGGTCGCGCGCGCTCCGGCCACCGTCGTGTAGTAGGTTACCTTCCTGGCGACAGCCTCGCGCCGAATCGAGCGTGATTCGCGCACCGCCTGCTTGCCTTCGGTGGTATTGACGATCAACGCCACCTCGTCGTTTTTTATCATATCGACGACGTGCGGGCGACCTTCCCGCACCTTGTTGACCCGCCGGCACGAGATGCCCGCCTCTTCCAGCACCAGGGCCGTGCCGCCGGTGGCGGCAATTTCAAAGCCGCGGGCCATCAACATCTGGGCCAGCACCACGGCACCCGGCTTGTCGCGGTCGCGCACGCTGATGAAGCATAGACCGTGGGTGGGCAAGGTGACCCCGGAGGCGGCCTGCGCCTTGGCGTAGGCCTCCCCAAAGGTATGTCCCGTGCCCATCACTTCGCCGGTCGATTTCATCTCCGGGCCGAGGATGGGATCGGCTTCGGGGAATTTGACGAACGGGAACACCGCTTCCTTGACCGAGAAATACGGCGGGATCCGCTCCACGGTGCGCTGCTGCTGGCCTAAGGTTTTGCCGGTCATGACCCGGGCTGCGACTTTGGCCAAGGGAATGCCGGTGGCCTTGGAAACGAAGGGCACGGTGCGCGACGCACGCGGGTTGACTTCGAGTATGTAGATGATGCTGTTTTGTATCGCGAACTGAATGTTCATCAAGCCGACGACATTGAGCGCCTTGGCCAGCTTGCGGGTCTGCGCCCGCAGCTCCTCCTGGGTCTCCTGCGACAAGCCGTTCGGCGGCAGCGAACAGCTCGAATCGCCGGAGTGGACGCCGGCCTGCTCGATGTGCTCCATGATGCCGCCGATGAGAACGTCCTCCCCGTCGCTGACCGCATCGACATCCACCTCGATGGCGAGGTCCAGAAATCGATCCAGCAGGACCGGGCTGTCATTCGATACCTTGACGGCGTCGTTCATGTATTGGCGCAGGTCGTCTTCGTTGAAGACCACCTCCATGGCCCGTCCGCCCAACACATAGCTTGGCCGCACCACCAGCGGAAAACCCACTTCCCGCGCCAGCAGCACCGCCGACTCTTCGGTGCGCGCCGACGCGTTGGCCGGCTGCTTGAGTTTCAACGCCGTCACCAATTTTTGGAAGCGTTCGCGATCCTCGGCGACATCGATGCTGTCGGGCGTGGTGCCGATGATGGGTGCGCCCGCCGCGGCCAGCGCCCGGGATAATTTCAACGGGGTCTGGCCGCCGAACTGCACGATCACGCCTTCGGGCTTCTCCTTCTCGATGATCTCCATGACATCTTCGAAGGTCAGCGGCTCGAAGTACAAGCGATCCGAGGTGTCGTAGTCCGTCGAGACCGTCTCCGGATTGCAATTCACCATGATGGTCTCGAAACCATCCTCACGCAGCGCCATGGCGGCGTGTACGCAGCAATAATCGAACTCGATTCCCTGTCCGATGCGATTCGGTCCGCCGCCCAAGATCATGATCTTGCGGCGGCTGCTGGGATTCGCCTCGCACTCTTCTTCGTAGGTCGAATACAGGTAAGCGGTGGAAGTCGAAAACTCCGACGCACAGGTATCGACCCGCTTGTAGACGGGGTGCAATCCCAACTTGCGGCGCCGGCTGCGGATGGTCGCTTCGTCGCGCGCCGTGAGCTTCGCGATGCGGGCATCGGAAAAGCCCTTGCGCTTCAACGCGCGCAAGCGGGGCAGATCGAGGCTCTCAAAGCCGTCCTTGACGAGCACGGCCTCCTCGCGCAAGAGGTCGGCGATCTGCGCCAGAAACCAGGGATCGATCTTGGTGGCGTCGAACACTTGGGCGGTGGTCCAGCCGGCGCGCAGCGCGTCGGCCACGTACAGGATTCGATCCGGACCCGGCCAGCGCAGCTCGTAGGAGAGTTTCTCCGCCGCCTCATCGGTGAGGGGCAGGGTGAGTTGTTCGTCGAAACCGTCGAGCCCGGTCTCGAGGCTGCGCAGAGCTTTCTGCATCGACTCTTGGAAGGTGCGCCCGATGGCCATGGCCTCGCCCACCGATTTCATCTGGGTGGTGAGGCGCGAGTTCGAGCCGGGGAATTTCTCGAAGGTGAAGCGCGGGATCTTGGTAACCACATAGTCGATGGTCGGCTCGAACGACGCCGGCGTCGCACCACCGGTGATTTCATTCTTGAGCTCATCCAAGGTGTAGCCCACCGCCAGCTTGGCGGCTATTTTGGCGATTGGGAATCCCGTGGCCTTGGATGCCAGCGCCGAGGAGCGCGACACCCGCGGATTCATTTCGATGACCAGCACCCGGCCGTCGTCGGGATTGACGGCAAACTGCACATTGGATCCGCCGGTGTCCACGCCGATCTTGCGCAGCACGGCAATCGAGGCATCGCGCAGCCGCTGATACTCCCGGTCCGTGAGCGTTTGCGCCGGCGCGACCGTGATGGAGTCTCCGGTGTGCACCCCCATGGGGTCGAGGTTCTCGATGGAGCAAACAATAATGCAGTTGTCGATCCGGTCGCGGACGACCTCCATTTCATACTCTTTCCAGCCGAGCACCGATTCCTCGAGCAGCACCTCGTTGGTGGGCGAGGCATCGAGCCCGCGCGCCACGATGCCTTCGAATTCCTCGCGGTTGTAGGCAATGCCGCCGCCGCTGCCGCCGAGCGTGAAGGAGGGACGGATCACCGTCGGGAAGCCGATTTCGGCCTGCACCGCCAGGGCCTCTTCCATGCTGTGGGCGATGCGGGCGCGGGCGGTCTCGAGTCCGATGTCGGCCATGGCGCGGCGGAACAGTTCCCGGTCCTCCGCCATGTCGATGGCGCGCTGCGAGGCGCCGATCATCTCGACATTGAATTTCTCCAGCACCCCTTCGCGCACCAGATCGAGCGCGGTATTGAGCGCGGTCTGTCCGCCCATGGTGGGCAGCAGGGCGCTGGGACGCTCCTTCTCGATGATGCGGGCGATGGTCCGCCAGTTGATCGGCTCGATGTAGATCGCATCCGCGCTTTCCGGATCGGTCATGATGGTGGCCGGATTCGAGTTCACTAATATGACTCGATATCCTTCTTCTTTCAGTGCCTTACACGCTTGAGCTCCAGAATAGTCGAACTCACAAGCCTGACCGATGATGATGGGTCCCGCGCCGATGATGAGGATGCTGGAAAGATCGGTTCGCTTGGCCACTACCCTTCCGCCGATTTCTGTTTGACGGGATTTCGGCCCCGCGATTGGGCTTGCATGCGTTTCACCATCAAGTACATGAAGTGTTCGAACAGCAGGCGCACATCGTGCGGCCCGGGGCTCGCCTCAGGATGACCCTGGAAACTGAACGCCGGGCGGTCGGTGCGGGCCAAGCCCTGCAGGGAGCCGTCGAACAAGGAGCGATGGGTTGTGCGCAACGTCGGCGGCAAGGTGGTCTCGTCCACCGCAAAGCCATGGTTTTGGCTCGAGATGAGCACCCGGCCGGAGTCGATTTCAGAGACCGGGTGGTTGGCGCCGTGATGACCGAACTTCATCTTCAGGGTCTTCGCACCGCTCGCCAACCCCAACAATTGGTGGCCCAGACAAATACCGAACACCGGTATGTCGGTTTCCAGGAAACGCGAGATCGCTTCGATGGCGTAATCGCACGGCTCGGGATCGCCCGGTCCGTTACTTAAGAAAATACCGTCAGGATTCATTGCAAGCACTTGATCTGCCGGTGTTTGTGCCGGGACAACCGTCATCCGGCAACCGTGCTCCGCCAGAATCCGCAAGATGTTGCGCTTCATGCCGAAGTCATAGGCGACCACATGCACCCGGCTCTGCGGCCGGGGCGGCTTGGACGAGGACTTCCACAGCAACCCGTCATTCCACTGATAAATCTTCTTGGTGGACACCGCCTTGGCGAGGTCCATGCCTTTCAAGCCGGGAAATTTCTTCGCGGCGCGGACCGCCGCCTTCTCGTCGATGGTGTCGCCGGTCATGATGCATCCCGACTGCGCACCCTTTTCCCGCAGCACCCGGGTGAGCTTGCGGGTGTCGATATCGGCAATGGCCACCACCTTGCAGCGGAGCAGGAAGCTCTGCAGCGACTCGGTGGCGCGCCAATTGGAGTGCAGCAGGGGTAAATCGCGGATCACGAGGCCCGCGGCGTAGACGGCGCCCGATTCCAGGTCCTCCGGCGTCGTGCCGGTATTGCCGATGTGCGGATAGGTGAGAGTGACGATTTGCCGGCAGTACGAGGGATCGGTGAGGATTTCCTGATACCCGGTCATCGCGGTATTGAATACCACTTCACCCGTCGTGTTGCCTTTTGCGCCTACTGAGACGCCACGGAACACGGTGCCATCTTCGAGAGCTAGCACTGCAGGTGTCGACACTCCGGTTCCTCGCTTTGCGCCACGGCGCTTTCCGCAGATGCGCAAAGCGGGAGGCGCTCCATCAGAACGTCCTCCCGCTTTATGGGTTGATTCGCGATCAGTTTCCGGGCGCGAATATTAACGATGCCCGCGATGACTGTCCATGCTTCTTCTAAAGTCCGAGAACATGCTCCATGCCATACAGGCCTGCGGGCTGTCCCAACAGCCATTCCGCCGCCCGCAGGGCGCCTCGCGCAAAGGTGACGCGATCGGTGGCGCGATGCGTGATCTCGACGGACTCCCCGGCGGCCGCAAAGATCACCGTGTGTACGCCCACGATATCGCCGCCGCGCAAGCTGGAAAATCCGATGCTGCCGGGCTTGCGCGGCTCGCCCAAGCCCGCTCTGTCGTAGCTTGCGACTTCGCGGAGCGACACGGCGCGCGCTTGTGCGACCGCCTCGCCCAGGGCGAGCGCGGTGCCGGACGGGGCGTCGCGCTTCATCCGGTGATGGGCCTCAAAAATCTCCGCATCAAAGGCGGGCCCGAGTTTCGCCGCCGCCATGGACACCAGTTGCCTCACAACGCTCACACCGACGCTGGTGTTGGCGGTAATCAGCACGGGAATGAGCCGCGCTGCCCGCTCCACGGCCTCGCGGCTCGCCAGGTCGAATCCGGTGGCACCGATCAGGAGCGGAATGCCCGCTGCCGCGCAGGCGCCGGCATGGGCCGCCACACAGTCGCCGGTACTGAAGTCCGCCGCCACCGCCGCACCCTTGAGTCCCTGCGTCACGTCCGCGGTAATGGTCACTCCCGTGGCAGCGCCCTGCTCGGCGGCGTCCTGGCCCAGACGGTTGCTTTGGCGCGAGGCAATAGCGCCGCTCAGGCGCAAGGCCTGCGTCTCCCGCAACGCCTGCAGCAGCGACTGCCCCATGCGCCCGGTAATGCCGAAGACCGCGAGCGAATGCATTATGTAATGTCCTAGTCGACCGCGCCGGTGAAAAACTTCTTGACGCCCTCGAAGAAGGATTGCTCGCGCGGCTTATGGCTGCCCTGCTGCAGCGACGCCTCGAATTTCTTGAGCAGTTCCTTCTGCTCGGGCCCCAAGCTCACCGGGGTCTCCACCACCACCCGGCAGAACAAATCGCCTGCCGCACCGCCACGCACCGGACGAACGCCCTTCTCGCGCATCCGAAACACCCGACCGGACTGCGTCTCGCTGGGTATTTTGAGCACCACGTCGCCGCTCAAGGTCGGCACTTCCACCGTGCCGCCGAGGGCCGCCGTGGTAAAGCTGATCGGCACCTCGCAGGACAGATGACTACCCTCGCGCTCGAAGATGGCATGTTCGCGGACCCGCACCTCGACGTACAAATCTCCGGCAGGGCCGCCGTTTCTGCCCGCCTCACCCTCGCCGTTGATGCGAATGCGGTCGCCGCTGTCGACGCCGGCCGGCACGCTGACGGGCAGGGTCTTCTCCTGGCGCACCCGGCCCTGACCGAAACAGGTGTCGCAGGGATTGCTGATGATTTTGCCGCGGCCCTTGCAGCGTGGGCAGGGCTGCTGGATGGTGAATATGGACTGCTGTACGCGCACCTGTCCTTGGCCGTGGCAGGTATCGCAGGTCTTGGGCGTGGACCCCTTGGCGGCTCCCGAGCCTTTGCAGGTCTTGCACTCGGCCAGGGAGGGGATCTTGATTTCGGTCTCGGTGCCGAAGACGGCCTGCTCCAGGTCGAGTTCCAGTTCGTAGCGCAAATCGGCGCCGCGAAACACCTGGCTGCGGCCGCGCTGGCCGCCGGAGAATATATCGCCGAACATTTCACCGAAAATGTCGCCGAACGCCTCGCCGGCGCTGAAGCCGCCGCCCCGTCCGCCTTCAAGACCGGCATGCCCGAACTGGTCATACACGGCGCGCTTCTGCGCATCGCACAATACCTCGTAGGCTTCCTTGGCTTCTTTGAATTTGTGCTCCGCGTCGGGATCGCCGGGGTTGCGATCCGGATGAAATTTCATGGCAAGGCGGCGGTACGCTTTCTTGATGTCAGCTTCCGTCGCGGTTCGTGCCACATCGAGGATCTTGTAGAAATCCTGCTTCGCCATTGCTCACCTGGGGCTTAAGCGCCCATAAAAACGAACCGCCGGTAACCTAATACCGGCGGTTCTGCTCGAGACCATCCATCCGCAACGACCCTGGAGGCGTTTAGGCCTTCTTGCGGTCGCTTTCCTTTACTTCTTCAAACTCGGCATCCAGCACGTCATCTTTAGGCGATTCAGTGCGGCTGCCGCCCGATCCGCCGGCATCGCCCGCCCCGCCTGCAGCCGCCTGCTGCTCATACATCTTCTGCAGCAGCGCCGAGGATGCCTGCTCCAGGGCCTGGGTCTTGCTCTCGATATCCTCGCGATCGTCGCCGCTCATCGCCGTCCTGACCGCCGCCACCGCATCGCCGGCGGTCTTCTTCTCATCGTCCGAGATCTTGTCGCCGGCGTCCTTGAGCGCCTTTTCCACGGTGTGAATGGTCGCATCCGCCTTGTTGCGAGCGGCCACCAATTCGCGGAACTTCTTATCCTCCTCGGCGTGCGCTTCAGCGTCGCCGACCATGCGCTTGATCTCGGCCTCGGACAATCCGCTCGACGCCTTGATTACGATGCGCTGCTCCTTGCCGGTTTTCACATCCTTAGCCGATACATTCAAAATACCATTGGCGTCGATGTCGAACGCCACTTCGATTTGCGGCATCCCGCGCGGCGCCGGCGGAATATCCGTCAGGTCGAACCGTCCCAAGGACTTGTTATCGGTTGCCCGATCCCGCTCGCCCTGCAGCACATGGATGGTCACGCCCGTCTGATTGTCATCCGCCGTCGAGAACGTCTGCGACGCCTTGGTCGGAATGGTGGTGTTCTTCTCGATCACCTTGGTCATGATGCCGCCCAGGGTTTCGATGCCCAAGGACAGGGGCGTCACGTCGAGCAACAGCACATCCTTCACGTCGCCGGAGAGCACGCCGCCCTGAATCGCCGCCCCGACCGCCACGGCCTCATCGGGGTTCACGTCCTTGCGCGGCTCCTTGCCGAACAAATCCTTCACGGCCTGCTGCACCATGGGCATGCGGGTTTGGCCGCCGACCAGAATGACCTCGCTCACGTCCTTCATGGACAGCCCCGCATCCTTGAGCGCGATACGGCAGGGTTCCATGGTTTTCTGCACCAGATCTTCCACCAAGGACTCGAGCTTGGCGCGAGTCAGCTTCATGTTCAGATGCTTGGGACCGGCCGCATCCGCCGTGATGTACGGCAGATTGACCTCGGTCTGCTGGCTCGAGGAGAGTTCGATCTTGGCCTTTTCCGCCGCCTCTTTCAGGCGCTGCATGGCCAGAGGATCCTTGCGCACATCGATGCCGCTTTCCTTCTTGAACTCGTCGGCCAGGTAGTTGATGACGCGCAGGTCGAAATCCTCGCCGCCGAGGAAGGTATCGCCGTTGGTCGACAACACCTCGAATTGACGCTCGCCGTCCACTGCGGCGATCTCGATGACCGACACGTCGAAGGTGCCGCCGCCCAGGTCATAGACCGCGATCTTGCGATCGCCGCCGTCCTTGTCCAGGCCGTAGGCGAGAGCCGCGGCGGTGGGTTCATTGATGATGCGCTTGACGTTCAGGCCCGCGATGCGTCCTGCGTCCTTGGTCGCCTGCCGCTGGGAATCATTGAAATAGGCCGGGACCGTGATCACGGCTTCGGTGACGGTTTCGCCCAGATAGTCCTCGGCGGTCTTCTTCATCTTCATGAGGACCCGCGCCGAAACTTCGGGGGGCGCCATCTTCTTGCCCTGTACTTCCACCCAGGCGTCGCCGTTGTCGGCTTTCATGATCTTGTAGGACACCATGCTCATGTCCTTCTTCACCACTTCGTCGCCGAATTTACGGCCGATGAGCCGCTTGACCGCGGCCACGGTGTTGGCCGGGTTCGTGACAGCCTGGCGCTTGGCGGATTGACCCACCAGCACCTCGCCATCCTTGGTGAAGGCTACGATCGACGGCGTCGTGCGATCCCCTTCACTGTTCTCGATGACCTTGGGCTTGCCGCCCTCCATGATCGCGACGCAAGAATTGGTCGTGCCGAGATCGATGCCAATCATTTTGCCCATTGTGAAAACCCTCTGGAAATTCTGACGCTGTGCCGATACGTGGGGGAGAACCCGGCATTTTTCAATTGCCACCGTCCGGAGACTTGCTGACGATCACGCGGGCGGGACGCAGCAGCCGCCCGTTCAGGGAATAGCCTTTTTGAATGACCGACAAGACGGTGTTCGCCGGCTGTTCCGCGCTCTCCTGGACCACCATGGCCTCATGCCATTCCGGATCGAACGGCTGGCCCGCGGGGTCGATGATCTTGATGCCGCCCTTGTCGAAGGCCCGATGCAGCTGCCTCAAGGTCGCCTGGGCACCCTCCAGGAGCGCCGGGCCCGGGTTCGCCGCGCCCGCATTGATCCCGGCCTCCAGGGCATCGCCGACGGGGACCAGTTCCTGGGCGAAGCGCTCGATGGCAAACTTGCGTGCATTGTCGATTTCGCGCTCGCTGCGCTTGCGGAAATTGTCCATTTCCGCCACGGCCCGCAGATAGCTATTGCGATTCTCGGTCGCCCGCGCCTCCGCGGCTGCCAAGGCCGCCGCCAGGTCCAGGCTGTCCGCCGGAGCTGCCTCCGGGGGAATCGCTCCTTCGGCATAATTCGATTCGCTCACTCGCATGCCCTCAAAAAGAATGGCGGCTTGGGATGCCGCTCGAGTCGCCTCTAGTGGGGGCTATTTACGGGCGTTCAAGGCCGAACCCAGGAGTTTCGCCGTCAGGTCCACGATGGGGATCACCCGCTCATACGCCATCCGGGTCGGACCGATGATGCCGAGGACCCCCACCACCCGGTTGTCCAGGGTATAGGGCGCCGTCACCACGCTGATGTCGTCCAGGATCCGGTAACCTGATTCCTGGCCGATGAAGATCTGAATGCCATCGGCCCGCAGGCAATTGTCCAGCAGCCTGAGAATATCGTGCTTTTCGTTGAACGCCTCGAACAGGCGTTTCAGGCGCTCGACGTTGGACAGTTCCGCGAACCCCATCAAATTGGTTTCGCCGGCAATGACATATTCCACGCCCTCGTCGGGGCTGCTGTCGAACACTTTCTGCGCCACCTGGATGGCGTCGCGCATCAGCTGATCCATGTGCTCGCGCGTTTCTTGCATCTGCTTGACCAGCTGGCTGCGCACATCCGGCAGCGAGCGTCCCGCGAACGCCTCATTCAGGTAGTTGGCGGCGCGGCGCAATTCCTCGGTCGAGTAGTAGCGGTCGAGCTGCACCACTCTATTTTGAATTTCCCGATTGCTCATCACCATGATGGCCAGCGCCCGATTCTCCGACAGCGCGATGAATTCGATTTGCGACAGCGCGACATAGTTCGGATTCGGCAAGGTCACGAGCCCTGCCATGTGAGTGACGCTCGACAGCATCTGCGACACGGTCTGAACCAGCGAGCGGCCGTTCATCGCATCCGACCCCAAGCGGCGTTCGATGTCCTCGATTTCCTCGTGATGCAAGGGCTTGAGCTTGAGCAGCGTGTCGACGAAAAAACGGTAGCCTTTGTCGGTGGGAATCCGACCGGCCGAGGTGTGCGGCGAGGCCACGAAGCCGAGGTCTTCCAGGTCGGCCATGACATTGCGGATCGTGGCTGACGAGAGACTCAAGCCCGAATCGCGCGACAAGGTCCGCGAACCGACGGGCTGGCCATCGCGGATGTAGTTCTCGATCAGGGCCTTGAGCAGCAGCTGCGCCCGCTCACTCAGCCCTTCCTCGGTACCGTCTGTCATACGCGTTATATAGCATGTTTGGCAATTCCGCCCAAACGGGCCGTTTCAAGAGGTGACCGGCCGAGCGCCGTCATGCTACAAGGATTCGCATGCCCCCTTCTTTTCAATCCGTTGCGATGGTAGGCAACGCCAGAGATCTGCGCGTCGCCGAATGCATGCTGAGCCTGGCAAGTCACCTCCATGCGCACGGGCTGCGGGCCTTGGTGGACCCGGCCGTCGGCCTGGCCTTTCACCCGGACAGCATCGTGCCCTGCCCGGAAAGCTCCCTTGCCACACGGGCGGATCTCATCATCGCCATCGGCGGCGATGGCACGCTGCTCTATGCCGCACGCTTGGTCGCCGGTCATTCTGTGCCGCTGCTCGGCATCAATCGCGGCCGGTTGGGATTCCTGACCGACGTCAGCTCCAAATCCATGCTGGAGGATGTGAACACGGTTCTCGCCGGCCGCTACAGCGAGGATCGGCGTTCGATGCTGGCGGCACGTTTGGAGAAAAGAGGGGCCGAAGCCGCTGACTCGGTGCGCGCGCTCGCCCTCAACGACGTGGTGGTCAATAAATGGGAGACCGGCCATACCATGGACTTCGAGACGACGATCAACGGCCGTTTCGTCAATTCCCACGGCGGCGACGGCATGGTGATTGCCACCGCCACCGGCTCAACCGCCTATGCGCTGTCCTGCGGCGGACCCATTGTC
>DATLVV010000380.1:0-3002 GCA_035577165.1 Steroidobacteraceae bacterium
ACGCGGATTCGGCTGCCGCGCGCGAAACGGTAACAAGCGAAGTGCCCTCGCAGGCTCACGTCATAGTCGCGCCCCGGTACCAGCGCGGCCGGTGCTGCGTCGCTGTCGCGGTGGGTCAGGTTGAGCAGGGCAAAACTGACGAAGTGCGAGCGTCCGTCCGGCATCACCTCGGTGAGCCGCGCGCATAGTTTCGCTACCGGCTTGTCGGAGCGCACCCGAACTTTGAACACCGGTTCGCCCATGATGTCGATCGATTCGGCGAGGGGCGGAGTGTCAAATTTCAGACAGCGGTCATCGTCGGCCGCCTGGTCGCGCCACCAGCTTTGCGGATCCCCCGACGCGCCCGACCAGCGATTGGCAAAACCGATGGTGAGATTGGTGCGATGGGCGATCAAAACTTCCGAGCCCGCCCGCTCCGCGAGACCATCGGCATTGAAATGCCACGTGCGGGTATGGATCTCCTTGCTCGGCCAGCTCGGTTCCGACACCCAGGACCCGGCCGTGTCGCGCGGGAAGCTCGCACCCGGGGGAAAGTCCGCACGGAACGCCCAAAAGCGTGGCTCTTGCATGATTCCATTGGTTTCGCCCAGCAGCCAGTGACGCCACCAACGGGTCTCGATCGGCAGCCAATCAACCCCGGGGCCTGGAATACCGTTGGCGGCCGCCGTCGGCGTCCCCTGATGACCAGCGGGTTGCGGATAGCCAGGCCATTTGTGCGCCCAAGGACCAATCAGCGCCTTCTGCGCGACCTGCGGCGCGCGCTCCATCATTCGAGTCGCGGAAGGCAGATAGGCGTCCAGCATGCCGGCGACATTGAAGATCGCGCAGCGAATCGCGCCGTAATCCTGGATCGATCCATCGCGCCACTTGCCGTCGAGGGTTTGATGTTCATTCCAAAGGATGGTCATGGGGCCGCTGGCTTCGAGCCGCTGCTGCCACAGCGCGCGCCAATGATCCGCGCCGACGATCAGAGGGTCGGGGGGCGCGCGCATGATGACCTGCCACTCCATCGCCCATACGAATTGATCATTGATCAGGCAGCCGCCTCGATAGTGGATATCATCCAGGTACCGTTGCTCGGTTCCGCAGGTGGAGACGATCGCCTTGAGGGCGGCGGGTGCCTTGGAGGCCGCTTGCAACGCCACGAACGACCCGTAGGAAATGCCGCGCATGCCGACGTTGCCGTTGCACCATGGCTGATGCGCAATCCAATCGATCACCGCCAGGGCATCGGCTTGCTCGATGGGCATGTACTCATCGACCATGACACCATCTGAATCGCCGGTGCCGCGGATGTCGACCCGGATCATGGCGATCCCCGACTTCGCGAGGAATGGCCCGGCGACATCGTCGCGGTAGCGATACGCATCTCGCTTTCGGTACGGCAAATATTCGAGCACGGCGCCGGTCGGTTTCGCCGCCGCCGCCTGCGGCAGGAATATTCGAGCCGCAAGGCGGGTGCCGTCAGCCATCGGTATCCAGGCATTTTCGATGACTTTCACTTGGCTGTCGTCGACCCTGACGAGCAATGAAAAATGCCTGTCCGCCTGAGCGGCAGCACGCGCCCACGAGGGCATAACCCAGGATGGGGCCGCCAATCCGATCAGCCCAAGCACATTTCGTCGCGTCGTCATGATAAACACCCGTTACTGGAATTCCACAGTGACATCATTGGGATTGGTCGGTTTTCTCCGTAGAGAACACGGCTACGCACAAGAGGGCAGCGGCAAAGCAAATAACCAGGTCCATTGCCAGATTCATCGCGTTCCAGGACTCGCCGGCGTATTCGCGCAAAAACACAGCCGGAAACCCGATCTCGATCGCGCGGCCACGCGACGCTGACTGCAGCAAAGTGATCATTGAGGTAGACAGGAATGTCAGGGCAAAGACGACCACCGTTTTTATCCAGAAGGCCTTTGTCCTTGCGAATTTCTTTCTTGCAATCCGGGTCGATATTACCGCGGCTGCCAGTGCGCAAGCCATACAGAGCGCACCATCGACCACGAGTCCTGCAACACTCATTCCGCTGCCGCACGCCCCGGCGCCGGCCGAGCAGACACAGCAGCGCAAACAAGGCGAGGAACGCCGGCCAAGACACTTTCTCCTGGCTAAATATCCGCAGCCGTCGCATGGATCCACTCGAGTAGATGATGCGCGTACACCCGCTCGGCCAGCAGCAGGTACTCGGAGGGCCGCACGCACAGGGTCAGCACCGACAGCTCGGCCAGTCGGCCGGTGCGCGCCTCGCCCAAATCGGGTAGCGCCGTGGCGGCACCGAGCCGCAGCAACAGATCCCGCGCCCTGCTTCCGGCGACTCGAACCACGCGTATGCCGCCGGTTTGATCCACCATGCATCCGTCCACCGCGGCCGCAAGCTTGGTTGCGACGGCGGTGAATGCGGCTTGGTTGCTGCAGAGGAGCAGGTTCTCGCTGGGACTGCGCCATGCAAGGATGAACTGCACGCCGCCCGCCGAGTGTTCGACCTGAACGGCACGCAGCAGCTCCGCCAGGGGCCGCCCGAGGGCCTCGCTCGCTGCGGCGGCGAACCCGCCCGTGGAATCGAAGTAGCGCAACGAGGCGACCAGATAGGCGGGCTCGTCGGCAACCGACAAGCCGTCGATCTCGATGCGCTTCAACGCATGCGGCGAGTCATGCATGGAGACGCTCGCCTTTGGGGTCGACGAAAGGCGCCTTGACCACTTCGGCATCGATGATTTTGCCCAAGTGGTGAACCCGGATTTTCTCACCGAGGCGCTGTGATCCACGCGCCAGCATGCCCAGAGCCACCGGTGCGCCGAGTTCCGGACTCCAGCAGCTCGAGGTGACGTGGCCTTCGGTTTGGGCAGGCGGAGCGGACTGCGCGATTTGCGCGCCCACCGGCAACACGGTACGACGATCGATCGGCGCCAGCGCGACCAGCTGGAATCGATTGGGGTCGCGTGCGGCAGGCCGCAACAGCGATCGCCGCCCGACGAAGTTCGCCGCCTTGCGCTCGAGCGCGC
>DATLVV010000381.1:0-2076 GCA_035577165.1 Steroidobacteraceae bacterium
TGCCGGCACCACCGTCGAGCTGATTTCCGCTTGATGCACCTGCATCCACGCCAGATCCTCGCGCTTGATCGCATTGCGTCGGTTCAAGCCGGAGACCGCGCCCTGCAAGGGCAGCAACAATCCGAACATCAAGATCAGAACGGCGACGGCGATGGCGCCGACGGTGAGCACGCGCCGTTCTCGCTGCTGCAATCCGAAAAACCAGGTGCGCAGCTTGTTCATGGGTGCGCTCGCGACGCCTGGCCGCGCAGCTGCACGTGGGCCTCGACACCGCCGGCCACCGGAGTGGAGGATTGAATTTCCGCCTTCAGGTCATGCTTGGAATCGATGTACTGCGACAGTTGCGAGAGCGCGGCGAGACTCGGTGCGTTCAGTTTCATATCGACCGACTGTTCGCGATAGCTCAACGCAGCGATCTCGGTCTTTGGCGCGACCGCCAGAGCCCCGCTCAAGGTCTTCAGGGCGCGCAAGAAATATTCCGGACTTGCGCCCTGCTTGTGGATGCGATCGAGCCGTGCCTGCATCTGGTGGCGTGGATCCTGGATGACTTCGCCGGGCATGGCGGCCGCAAACACGTTGGCAATCTGGCTGTCGAGCATCGCGCCCTCGTGCTTGGCGTGACGAATTTGCAGCGCCTGCGCCCCCACGTGCACGAACAACAGTGCGGCCGCCAGAGAGGCGGGGGTGCGCCATTGTCGCCAGTGCACGCGCAAGGCGGTGGTGCGGGCGAACTCACCCTGCAGGAGATTGACGGCGTCGTGGGTTTCAAGAGAACGCGCAAGCCAGGGCAGCGCTCCATCGGGCAACAGCTGCACCTTCAGCGACTCGAACTTGCCGACCAGCTGCTCAAACTCGTCTTGGCTGTGCGCCCAGTCTTCGCGGGTGACGTAGAGAATCGCGTTTTCCGGGACCTTGGGCTCCGCGTCCGTGTCGAGCGGATCGGCAATGACGCCGGCGACCACCAGCGCTTCGCTCACCGGCGAGAGCTCCACGGCGAATGGCAGCGCCCCGGGACGGCGCACCGCGAGCCGGGATTTCTCCAGCCACAGCACGGTTTGCCCGGGATTGTCCGGCATCAGCGAAATGTCCGGGTACATGGACAGCGGCTCGAGCCCGGCGGCACTCAGCTGCGACAGCCAATCCTGCAATACGGTGCGCGATACCGCGGCCACGGGGGTAGTGCCGCTGCTGCGGCGCCGGCCGATCGCAAAGCTCAGCTGATCGATGTCCTCGGTGAGTTGTTCTTCCAGGGCGAAGGGCACTGCGCGCGCCAATTTGACGCCGCTTCCGGGCGGCAGGATCGGCTCGGCCAGCAGAATCTGACTGGACGGCGCCAGGGCCACGACCTTGCCGGAACGCGATACCGCCGCCGCCAACGTGAGCGAGCCGCGCTGCCGGGTGGGCCCGGTCTCGCTGGCATCGTCGATGGTCAGCCATTCGGTTTCTTCTTGACCGGGGGCGGGGAGGCGTAGGAGCAGTGTTTGCGGCATGGACTAGGAGCCTAGGGAGTTCCGAATGAGCGCAGCATCGGCGTGACCTTGCCGCCTTGGGTACGCGACAAAAGACTGTACAAGGTGAACTCGGTAGTGCCAAGGGTGACCCGCGTGGTGAGACGAAAGTAACTGCTCTTGGCGGCAAAGGGGGGGGCGTCCGCTATTCCTTTGGTGCCGAGGATGCCGTTGAGGTCCTTCAACTCAGGAAAGCAGCCGGTTTTGCGGGCGGTGGCCATCACTTCCGGACTGCGGGACCATTCACCGCTCAAATTGGCGGACAGGCTCTCGAGCACCAGCGCTGGCGCGGTGCAGATGTTGATCGTCGCCGTCGCAGTTGGCAGGGCGGTAACATAGGGGGCAATCTTGCGGTAACGGTCGGCACCGAAGCCCGGCATATTCATCAGCTCAGTCGGCGACATCATGGGCCAGTTGCCGGTGCGGTAGGGCGGAGTCTGCGAGGTATACACCTGGTCTTCGGCGCCCTCCGGGCCGGGAGTGTCGTCGGCATCGATCCAGTCGCGCGCGATGTCAGCCCACTTTGGCTCCAAGTTGACCGAGATCAACAGCCGTTTGAATTGCTCAT
>DATLVV010000382.1:0-9441 GCA_035577165.1 Steroidobacteraceae bacterium
CTCGGCCGGCGACTTGATCAAGCGGCAGGCGCGCACCAAAGCATCGCCGGAGATGAGGTCATACGCCTTGGAGACTTGGTGCAGACCGTCGACGATGAAGTACCGGACAGTGGGTTCCACCGCCAATACTCCGGAGGTGATACCCCGGTCGCGCAGACCCTGAACGATTCGCTCACTGGGATTTTCGTGTTCATTCCAGGGCCGGACGTCTCCGCCCACTTGCAGCGTTTCGCGAACCGAGGGTTCCTCGAACGCCGGGGTCACCACAATGACCTCACCCCGGGCCGGTATGATGGCGAGCGTGACGCGTTCGGATCGAGCCCAGCGAATTCCGGTGAAATATTCGAGAGACGATCCGGACTCAACCAGAAACGCGGCGACCTTGCGCTGTTCCATGAGCTCCTGAAGCTTGGCGAGGCGGGCGTGATGCTCGTCGCGCGAAATGGCCTTGGCGTCGGCGGTGAGGGATTTCAGTGCCGCGCCGGGCGCCGCCGGCAGCGATTGGCCGGCCGCGATGGCCGCGAGGGGAGCGCCGGCAGCGGCGCCGATAAACGCGCGTCTCGACAACATATACATCCTTTTTTTGAGCCCGCCGCAAGGATACTGCAATATCATGGGGCGAATCGCACGAGCGCAGCGGAGGGGATCAAATGTACAAGCTCTATGGACGACTGGGATCAGGATCACATGCAGTGCAAGTGGCGCTCGAGGAGGCGGGAGCAGCGTACGAGCGGATTTGGGTGGGTCGCGAGGCCGCGGACGTGCAGCGCTTCCGCGCCGTCAATCCAACCGGCAGAGTGCCCGCCTTGGTGCTTCCCGACGGCACCGTCATGTTCGAGTCCGCGGCCATGCTGATCCATCTCGCCGCGGCCCATCCCACGGCCGCGCTGGCGCCGCCGTTCGCAAGCGCCGCGCATGCGAAATTCCTGCAGTGGATGGTGTTTCTGTCGGCAAACGTCTACGAAGCGGCGCTGCGAATGTACTATTCGGCGCGCTATTCGGCACGCGGCGAGGCGGATGCCGACGCCATCCGGGAGCAGGGTACGGCGGATTTTTGCGGCCATCTGGCGCTTATCAGTCAAGGCCTCGCACCGTATGTACTGGGGGGCGAATATTCAATCGCCGACACCTACCTGTACATGCTCGCCTCATGGTATCCGGGCGAAAAATCCGAGCTTTATTCGCGCGCGCCGCAATTGGCAGCACATTCGCGGCAGATTGCGGCCCGTCCGGCGGTTGCAAAAGTCGACGCAGACCACGCCCAATAGCTATCCACCGACCGCCGTCGTAGGATGCGCCTTTGAGGCTGGAGCCGGTGATGGACGAGGTATTCGTGCGGCGTGATGTCATCGATGCGGCCAGGCTGCGCAGCTTGTGCGCCGCGTCGAACGGCAAGGGCGCCATTCAGGCTGTATCGCATCTCGGAGCCATCGGGGTCAGCGGCACACTGCTCTGGTTCACGCGCGGTTCGTGGTGGGCGGTCCCGATATTTGCGGTGCACGGCGTGCTGCTCAATTTCCTGTATGCCGGACAGCATGAGCTGAGCCATTGGACGGTATTTCGCAGCGGATGGCCGAATGAGTGGCTGGGCCGCCTGTTCGGTTTCGTGCTGTTCTATCCGCGCACCTTCGATCAGGTACAGCACATGGCCCATCACCGCTTCACCCAGGATTGGGCCCGCGACGGTGAATTGGCGCGCGACCGCTACACGCTGGGTTCGTATTTGCTCTGGATGTCCGGGGTGACGTACTGGTACACCCGCTGGCGCCGAATTCTGCGCTTCGCCTTCGGCAGCGTCACCGAGCCCTACCTTCCGGCCAAGCGCCATGCCGAGCTGATTCGCGAGGCGCGTCTGCACCTGGCGGGTTACGCAATGATTGTGGGTGTTTCGCTGATGGCGCACAGCGGCGCGGCGGTGTTTCTCTGGCTGGCACCGATGCTGGTGATGAAGTGGGTCCATCAGCTGCAGAACACCATGGAACATTTGGGACTGCCGCACGAGGACAACGTGCTGGTCAACACGCGCAGCACCCGCACCAACGCCGTGATGCGCTGGCTGGGGTGGCAGATGCAATATCACACCGCGCACCATGCGTTTCCCGGAGTGCCGTTTCACCGCCTGCGCGAACTCAATGCGGCGATATTCACGGAGCGCGGCGCGCAACCTCCGTCGATGACCTACATCGGTTTTCAGATCGCCGTGCTGCGCGCCTTCGGCCGCGGCAGGACCGAGGCTGAGTATCCCGACGAGCGCACGTGGATCGCCGACGCCCCGCATGGCTAATCGCCTTCTGGTTTACCAAGCCTTGTGGGCGATGGACCGGCTGGTGGCGCCCGAGGCGTCGGTGGCGGACAAGTTCGACCGCGTGCGCGCGGCCGGGTTCGATGGTATGGCGATCGACCTCGGTGCCCTCAGCATGGAACAAGCGGAAGCGACCGTGCCGCATTTCAGCCGCACTGGCCTCGCCGGAGGCCTGACCGCATTTCCGACGTCGGTGGAAGCCCTGCGGCCGGCGTTGCGGCTGGCACACCGGATCGCAGCGCCATTTGTGGTGGTGATCGGTCAGGAAATGCCGATTGCGCTGCCCGACATGCTGCCCGTGATCGAAGGCTGGCTGCGGGTGGCGCAGCAGGAGTCGATGCCGATTCAGTTCGAAACGCACCGCAACTGCATCACCAACGACCTATTCACCACGGTTCAGCTGATCGACGCCATCCCTGAGATGCGGCTGGCCGCGGATCTGTCGCACTACGTCGTCGACCGCGAGATGCCTTGTCCGCCGCCGGCGCTCATGCAGGAGTTGATCGCCAAGATACTGGACCGCTCCGACTCCTTTCAGGGGCGGGTGGCGGCGCGAGGTCAGATCCAGGTGGCGCTCAATTTTCCACAGAATGCCAAATGGGTGGCCTTGTTCCGCGACTGGTGGCAGCAGGGCATGGCGGCCTGGTGTGCGCGGCACAGGGGCGGGAATTCCACGCTGGTGTTCCTGTGCGAACTCGGGCCGCCCGACTATGCCATCACGGATGGTCAAGGCCGGGAGTTGTCGGATCGATGGGCGGAGGCCGCTCAATTGGCGCAATGGGCGCGCGCGATCTGGAGCGAGGCGAACCACGATTAGACGCGGCATGGAAATGCCCATTCTCCGACAGGGAAACACAGGTCCTTCCTACAGGTCTCGCGAGGCGTGCCGCGTAGCATGCTCTGCGGTGCAACGAGGAGACATGCTATGAGCATTAACAAAGATCAAGTTCAAGGCCGGATCAAGGAGGCAGCCGGCAAGGTGCAAGAGAGCACCGGAAAGGCGATGGGCAGCGGTCGTCAGCAGATCAAAGGCAATATCAAGAAGAACACCGGCGCCGCCCAAGCAAGGTTCGGCGATGCCAAGAAGGAAGTCGACGACGCGAGGAAGGATCGGGAGCGTTCAAGGTAGAAATCACTCCGGGAGCCTTGCGCCGCCGCAACGACGGTGCACGGCTCCAGGATGGCACTCAAATGGCCATGAGGATGGCGCCGGCGGTGATCAAAACACTCCCCAACCCCACTTTCCAAGTGAGGCGCTCGCCGAGGAAAAGCATCGCGAACAAGACGACCAGAACCACACTGAGTTTATCGATGGGAGCGACACGGGATGCCGGACCCATTTGCAGTGCGCGGTAGTAGCAAAGCCACGACAAGCCGGTGGCGATCCCCGACAGGATCAGGAATGAAACACCTTTCAAGGACAGGTTGCCGGGCCGCTGCCATTCGTCGCGCGACCAGATCAGCAGCGCCGTCACCAATAGAATCACCAGGGTTCTGAGGAAGGTTGCAAGGTCGGAATTCATCTCCGACACGCCCACTTTCCCGAAGATTGCCGTCAAGGCGGCAAAGAACGCCGAGGCGAGGGCAAACGCGCGCCAGTCCAAACTCACGCTACGGCGCTCAGT
The DNA here is from genome assembly GCA_035577165.1 of Steroidobacteraceae bacterium. GTDB lineage: Bacteria > Pseudomonadota > Gammaproteobacteria > Steroidobacterales > Steroidobacteraceae > Bog-1198. The sequence goes on from DATLVV010000382.1 coordinate 3,928, forward strand.
CGATGCCGATCATCACATTCGGAGCCTTGATGATGGCGTATACCTTGGCGCCCGGCTTGAGTGCGAGCCTCTCGGCCGACACCTTGGTGATGATCGACACCACCTCGATACCAGGCGCCAGTTGCACGATGATTTCACTGTCGACGGCTCCGGGAGTAACGGCCTTGACGGTGCCGGGAAGTACGTTGCGCGCGCTCACTTTCATCACTGTGCTCCTTGGATCAATTGGGCATCACATCGCTCATGATACGCTCGGCCGCCGCGAACAGCTCCGGTGCGACGGTGTGGCCGGAAGCCCGGGTGTTCTCGTCGATTTGGTCGGGCCGGGATGCACCGATGATGGCCGACGCAACGTTGGGCTGCCGCAGTATCCAGGCCAGCGCGAACTGAGCCGGTGTCAGACCGGCCTGCGCGGCGAGCGGCCGCAACGCCTGCACGCCGGCCAATACTTTCGGCGCGAGCCATTCCTGGTTGAGAAAGCCGCTGATCGCGTCGTTCGCAGCGCGGCTGTCGCGCGGAGCGCCGCGGTCCGCCCTGTATTTGCCGGTCAGCACTCCCTGTGCCAGCGGCGACCAGACGATTTGTGAAATTCCGCGGCGGGCGCACAACGGAATCAAGGCACGCTCTGGATCCCGGTGCAGCAGCGAGTACTGGGGTTGGCTGGAAACGAACCTCGCCGCCCCCGGGATGGTGAGAGCTGCCTCCACCCGATCGACGGGCCACTCGGAGAAGCCGATGTACCGGACCTTGCCCGCCTCGACGACCTCGCTCAAGGCCTGCATGGTTTCCTCGAGCGGCGTCTCCGCATCGTAGCGATGGCATTGATACAAATCGACATGGCTGACCCGCAGCCGCGCCAGGGATGCGTCGAGCTGCTTGAAAATCTGCGCGCGCGACAGACCCTTATCGGTGCTGCTCATCGGAAAATAGAGCTTGGTTGCCAGCACATAACTGTCGCGGCGAATTCCCGCCAGCGCTTCGCCGAGGACCTGCTCCGCGGTGCCGCGCCCGTAGACATTGGCGGTATCGATCAACGTGATGCCGCAATCCAGCGCCCGATGCACGCAGGCGACGGCATTGCTCTTCTGGGCGTTGTTCGAAAAGGTGAGCCACGAGCCAAAGGCGATTTCCGACACGGTGAGCTGGCTGCTGCCCAGTTGACGATATTTCAAAGCATCGCTCCGCACCTCATGCAGCTAAGTTAGAGCCGATCGATGCGGGATACAAGCGGCAAGCGGACGTAGGAATCAACCGACCGGTGCTCGCGGGCCGGGAAACTGGAGGGGCTGGCCGCAGAAGGGTTATGCTTGGATTGATGCCCCTGCCGATTGAGAACTACGCCCTGGTCGGCGATTGCCACACCGGCGCGCTGGTGGGGACCGATGGTTCCATCGATTGGCTTTGCCTGCCTCGATTCGATTCAGGCGCATGTTTTGCGGCGCTTCTAGGCCGTCCCGAACACGGGCGCTGGTTGCTGGCACCCGTGACACGGCGCCGCCGCGTACGGCGCAGATACCGCGGCAACACTCTCATCCTCGAAACAACCTTCGACACCGAAGAGGGGAGCGTTCGGCTGATCGACTTCATGCCGCTGTCCAATCAGCGATGGGACATCGTGCGCATGGTCGAGGGCGTCAGTGGTCGGGTCGACCTGCGCATGGAACTCATCGTTCGCTTTGACTACGGATCCTTGGTGCCGTGGGTGCATCGGGCGGGGGATATCTTGCTGTTCACTGCAGGTCCCGACACGCTGGAGTTGGCAGCCAGCGTCGAGGTGCACGGCGAGAAGATGAAGACCGTGGCCACATTCCCGGTGCGTGCCGGCGAAAGCCAATCCTTCGTGCTCAACTACCGTCCCTCGCATGTCCCCACGCAAGCCAGCATCGTTGCCCGACAGGCGCTGAAAGAGACCGAGCGACTGTGGCGTCAGTGGTCCGGCCGCTGCCGCTACCGAGGCCGGTGGCGCGGGCCGGTGATCCGTTCATTGATCACTCTCAAGGCGCTTACCTACTATCCGACCGGCGGAATGATCGCGGCTTGCAGCACCTCGCTGCCCGAAAAGATCGGTGGCGTGCGCAATTGGGACTACCGCTACTGTTGGCTGCGCGATGCGACGTTCACTCTGAATGCCCTGTTGCTCGCCGGCTATGAGGATGAGGCTGCGGCCTGGCGCGAATGGCTGCTGCGCGCGGTCGCCGGCTCTCCCAAGGATCTACAGATTCTTTACAGCGTGACCGGCGTGCGGCGGCTCGATGAGTATCAAGTGTCATGGCTTCCCGGCTACCGAGGTTCGGCCCCGGTGCGCATCGGCAATGCGGCGGCGACGCAGTTTCAGCTCGATGTCTATGGCGAGGTCATGGATACCCTGCATCTGGCCCGGGGGGCCGGCTTGCCGCCGGAGCCGGAGGCCTGGAAGGTGCAGGTCGCTCTGCTTAAATATCTCGAATCGGCATGGAAGCAGCCCGATGACGGACTGTGGGAAGTTCGTGGATCACGGCGCCATTTCACCCACTCCAAGGTCATGGCGTGGGTTGCATTTGACCGAGCCATCAAAGACGCCGAGCGCGACGGTCTCAAAGGCCCCATCGCGAAGTGGCGAAAGGTGCGAACTGCCATCCATGCGGAGGTGTGCAAGAAGGGTTTCAATGCCCGCCAGAATTCATTCGTCCAGTATTACGGATCGACTCATTTGGATGCCAGCCTGTTGTTGATTCCGCAGGTGGGATTCCTCCCCGCAGAAGATCCGCGGGTTGCGGGCACCATTGCCGCGATAGAACGCACCTTGCTCGTGAATGGCTTGGTGGCGCGCTATTCGACCGGCAGTCACATCGATGGTTTGCCCCCGGGGGAAGGCGCCTTCCTGCCTTGTTCGTTTTGGCTCGCAGACAGCTACGCGTTGACGGGCCGCCGGCGCGAAGCAGAAGCGCTGTTCAAGCGATTACTCTCGCTGAGCAACGACGTCGGACTGCTTGCCGAGGAATACGACACGCACGCACGGCGCATGTGCGGAAATTTTCCGCAGGCATTGACGCACATGGCGTTGGTCAATTCGGCGCGGCTGCTGTCCATTCCGCACCATGAGGCCCGCCGTGCCTGTGCGCGCGGCGAGCGGCCGGGCGCGGCGACGCACGAATAGCGCTCAAAGGGGCAAATCGGGCCGCCGGGGCCGCTCCCCAGCGTGTGGGAATAGACCCGCACTCGCTTCCTTTGCGAGCCTACAGATGCTGCGCCGGCGATGCCTCATCCTACAGGCGGAGAATTGCGAGAGCCGATAGGGCTTGTCAACTTGGAGGAATAATGAAATATATCATATTAGCCAGCATGCTTACGGCCAGTGTCGCCTTCGCACCCATGGTGTTTGCCAACGATGAATCGGGGACGTCTTCGGACACTTCCCACCACTACGTGAAAGACTCGGTGATCACCACGAAAGTGAAGTCGAAGTTGGCAGCGAAGCACTTGAGCACCTTGGCCCATATCAAGGTCGATACCGATGAAAACGGCGTGGTGTACTTGAGCGGGCACGCGCCCAATCAAGACGCGGCCGACATGGCCGCCATGGTTGCCAAGGATACCGACGGCGTCACTTCGGTCCACAACGGCATCGCGGTTCAGCCCAAGTAGTTCCACCATCGTCGCGCGACAGGCTGCGCGCGCCGCGGACGCCCCGAGAGATCGGGGCGTCCGCGCGGCGGGTTGTCAGCGCATCTCTTCCGCCAGCCGGTCCGCGAGCAAGCCCAAACATTCGCTGAGCGACCGGGCGACAGCCGCATAATCACCGTCGGCCAGAGGGGCGCTGAAGTTGCCCCCGCCGACCACCACCTTGCTCGAGCGTAAATCGGAGATTTGCCATTGCGCTTCGATGCGCGCTTCTCCGCCCTGGCGCAAGGTCATCTGCACCACGTCCACTGCAATTCGTACGTCGGCGCCTTTCGGACGGCCCAGGTCATGGGCGAAGATCAGCGTGTCGGTGAGCCGACGTTCAATGTCGCGAGCCAGCGTTTGGGTTGCCAGATCCGCGAGAGGAGCGGCCCATCGTTCATGTTCCAGAATGACGACTCGACCGCCGGAAGCATTGAGCACGATTTCGGTCCGGTCGGCCGATGCCGGCAGGGTCACCTTGAGCGTGGCCTGCACCGTCGGCGGCGGCCGGGCATCGCGCGTGTCTTGCGGAAGCGCGCTGAGAACGTAGAAATGATCCGGCGTCGTGCTGGCGCAGGCGCCCAACAAGAGGAGGATGCAGGCAGGCGTCCATGGTGACTTCACGGAGAATCTCCCGGTTTGCCGCGCAGGAGGGATTCTGGATGGCGCTCGAGATAGTCGACCAGGGCAGTGACCGCTTTCGCCGCCCGCGACAATTGCAGCAAGGTGGCGCTGAGATCATTCGGCAAGGGTGCATCCTGTGCCAGTAGATCCTTTGCATTCTTCATTGCCGCCTGCGCTTCCGCCAGGGTGGCTTCGATTTGCGGGGCGAGACTGCCGTCGACATGGCGCATCAATTGATCGGTGCTCTTCAAAGTCTGCTCGAGGCTCGACAAGGTCGAGAGCAGCCGGAAGGAAATTTGATCGAAGGGAACCTTGTTGAGCTTGCGGGCGATGCCGCCGATGGAATCCTGAAGTTCATCGAGCCCGTTGGAGACGGTGGGGAACACGGCAGGCTGATCAGTCCATCGGACTTTTGCTGCCGGTGCTTCCGCATGCACGTCGAGATCGATGTATTGTTGTCCGGTCAAGAGATTGCCGGATTTCAAATCAGCGCGCAGTCCATGCGCGACCAGGCTATCGACCAATATGCGGCTGGCTGATTCGGCGGCGTCTTTGGCCGCCGGCCGAGCAGAGGCCTGCGCCCGCCGTCCGCGGATGCGCTGCGGATACAAATCTACGACCACGGGAAATCGCAGCGTGCCGGCGGCAGGATCGTACTCCACGTCGACGCCCTTGACTTCCCCGACTTCGATGCCATGGAGCGCGACGGGCGCCCCCGGGGACAGGCCACGCAGCGTACCCTTGAAATACATGACGAAGGTTCGGATTTCCGACTCAATCGGCCGCATCGCTCGATCCTGGTCGGGGAACAGCGTGAATGTGGTGTCGGCGGGTGCCGCCGCCGTGGTATTGCCGGGCAGCGATTGGAAGGCAACGCCGCCCTGCAGAATGGATGTGAGCGATTCGGTGCGCAATTTGACGCCGTCGGAGTTGATCGACATGTCGATGCCGCTTGCCTGCCAAAAACGCGTGCTGCCGGTGACAAAAGAGTCGAAGGGGGCATTGATGAATACCTTGAGGGTCACGCCATTGCCGCCGGGATTCAGCGAATATCCGACCACCTGGCCGGCCACCATGTGCCGATAAAAAACCAGGGAGCCGATGCTCAACGAACCCAAATCGTCCGTGAGCAGCACATATTCGCGGCCCGGCAGATCTGCGGTGACGATCGGGGGAACTTCGAGGCCGACGAAGCGCTTGCTTTCCACAGTCGATTGACCCACGTCGACGCTGATATAGGCGCCCGAC
>DATLVV010000383.1:0-9626 GCA_035577165.1 Steroidobacteraceae bacterium
GGAGTCCGAGGTTACGGCCAAGACCACACCGCGCTGGTTCTGGGAAATGGGCACCGAGGGCGGCCTGGTCGATTTTCCCAATCTGTTCGCCGCGATGAGGTACTACGGCTACGAGGGCTGGGTCAGCGTCGAGCATGACAAAGCCGATATTGGCGGCGGCAATTACCCGGCCAGTACCGCCATCTCCGCTTGGTACATCCGCAACGTCCTGCAGAAGGTGTACGCATGAGAGAGCAGAGCATCACGGCCACTGGCCGCATCAAATGGGGCTACGCCTTCAACCAGTGGAGAATGGGCTGGCAGGGCTTTGCGCGCGTGGACGATAACGTGCGCGCCCTCAAGATCACTTCCGGCGCCGGCTTCCGCTGCATCGAATTGACCGCCGGCACCGGTCCGTGGGATCCGCTGGGCCGTCCGGAAAGCATCGCGATGAATTTCGGCTCTGTCCGCAAGTTCGCGGCGCAACTAGGCGACTGGGGCATTGACCGCATCACAGGCGTATTCCTGGATCCCGGCCAGATGAGCTTCGAGGAAGGCCACTTCGGGCTCAAGTGCACCGCGCGTGCCGACCACGCGGTGATTCTCGCCCAAGCCGGCGTGCATGCGCGCTTCGTTGCCGAAGTCGGCGGCAGTTATCTTGTGATACAGCCCATCCCCTCCTTTGGCAAGGAAGGTGCGCTTACGCCCGCGGCGCTCGAGGCGGCCGCGGAACTCATCAATACGCTGGGAGAGGCCAACAAGTCACTCGGTCTGAGCACTTTCCTGCACATCGATGCATTGTCGGCGCTGCGAAGCACCGAGGAACTGCAGCGGCTATTGGCGCTGTGCCCAGCGCCGCACATCGCCCTTGCGCTCGATACCGCTGAACTCACCATCGCCGGCCACGACCTAGTGGCGCTATATCGACGCTTCCATGCGCGCGTGGGGCACTTTCATTTCAAGGATGCGCTGGCAATCGACTCGCTGGACGAATACAAATTGCCGAATGCCGAGAGGGCGATGATTCTCGCAGGGGGGAGTCGCGAAATCCCGCGTTGGTTCGGGGAGCTGGGCACGGGCCTGGTGGATTTCAAATCGCTCATGGCGGCGATGAAGGAACTGAACTACGAGGGATGGATCATCGTCGAAAGCGACAAGGGCCCGCAGCCGGTGGCCAGCAGCGTGCTGCTGAACAGCTGGTACGTGCAGAACGTGCTGAACAAATAGACCCGACGCCGGGCGTGCACCGCGTTTCTACGGGGACAGGCGGCCCGCACCCAACACGGCGTCTAGAGCGCCGACAAACGACCGCCGTCGGCAACGAACCTCTGGAACGCGGCCATGCGCTCGGGCGTGGATACCGGGGCAATCGGCGCTGCGCGGTCGCCCAACGCCATCACAGCTTGAACCCCGGGCTCGGCCCGCTTCCATTGCGGCAGTCCGTTCTGGTTGGGGTTACCCGCAGCGATGAAACTCAACCACCGCGCCTGCAGCTGCTCGGACACCTGCGTGTCCGCATCGGTATAGGCGCGTCGCTCACGATTGAGATTCCCGAAGACGTAGGGCACCTCGGACGTGTGGAACGTCCCCCAACCGCCTCCACCGTTAACCGGGGCGGGTGCGGGATGTTCGTACAAATAAGCATAGACGGGTCCCACACCCAGGCGTGCGCGTCGATCCACCCAAATCCACAAGGAGGCCATGTACGTGTCGCTCGACAACGATCGCGATGAGGACGTGGACTCTGCTTCGGTGGCGTGCGGATACAGGCGCAGGAAGTCTTCCGCGTGGGCGCCAAAGCGCGTGCGCGCATTGGCTTCAAATTCCTGTGGCGTAACGGTCGCCGGCGTCACAAACTCATCGGCATTGAATCCCGTCATCAACGGCACGGACGACGCCGGCCGCGCGGCTCCGTCGACCGGATCGGCCGCCATTATCTTCCCATCTAGGACTGGGCGAAATGGAATGCGATTCACGCGCGTCGATGCCGAACCGAAATAAGACGGAATGGCGGCCTGAACCGTCTCGGGTGGGAGCGCCCGCAATTGAGCCACGCTGGTAACCCCCAGCAGGGCCGCAAACTTTGCGCCATTGTCCTCTGCTTTGCGTATGGGAATCGCATCGACGCCCAGGCCGGAACCGCTCTGTGCAATCGCCGCAGAAAACATCCCGCGCGCCTCGGGCATCGCCAGGAGGTCATCGACGGCGACGGCGCCGGCCGACTGTCCGGCAATGGTGATGCGCTGCGGATCCGCTCCCAAGGCGCGCGCATTGGCATGCACCCAGCGCAGCGCCGCCACCATATCCTGCAGTCCGTAGTTTCCCGAACTTCCGGACTCGCGCGTCAGTTCACGGTGCGCCATGAATCCAAACGGCCCGACGCGGTAGTTGATGCTCACGACCACGATATCGCGGCCCGCCAGTTGCGCCCCGTCATAGATCTCAATGGCGCCCGAACCTCCGCCGAATCCGCCGCCGTGAATCCAGAAGAGCAACGGCCGACGGGACGCACCGTCAGCCGGCTTCCACACATTGAGGTACAGGCAATCCTCGGCAGGTTTCGGCGTCTCAACGAACTCCGCCGTGTAGGGACCAAAATCCTTTGCCGGCCATTCCTGATAACAGCTGGGTCCGAAGTGGTCCGCTTGCCGGATACCAGGCCACGCCGGCAACCGCTGCGGCGGCCGCCAACGCAAGGGCCCTACAGGCGGTTTGGCATACGGAACGCCCAGAAAGATCTGCACGTTTCCACGCTGCGCTCCCTCCAGCCGGCCCGAACTCGTCGTGATCACCACACGGTTCGTCTGCGGAGTGCCGACCTCATCGCCCCGGACCGGCGACACCAGTGCAGCCGTCATGAAGAGCCAGCATATTCGTGCCTTCACCACCGCGGACGTCAGACCCTTGAACTTTAAAACTTCACATCGAACTGCAGTCCGACGAGCTTACGGTCGCTCGCATCAAAGGCCTGCCACAGTCCGCCTGCCTGGAACGGCGTCGGAAACAGATCACGCGGGAAATGGTTATTGCCGATATTGCGGCCGAAGAAATACAGCCCCCACTCGTTAGACGATCTCACACCGATGCGTGCATTCACGATCGTGCCTGCGTCCACGATGAACTGTGGCGCGGTCGACGGGTAGATGGACTGTTCCGACCGGTAGGCAGCGTCAGCGCCCACGACCAGGTCTACGTTTCCGACAACCGGATGGGAATACTCGCCCGAGAACGTAAACTTGACCTTCGAGGAGCGCGTCAGCTGGGTTCCGCCCAAATCCGAGCCATCGGAAGCCAGGTAACCGGCCGGGTATTCGGCTGGGTTGTAGATACCGGACAGATTTAGATTCAGGCCGGTCATGGGAGTGCCGAAGATTTCAAGTTCGACGCCTTTGGTGATCACACGCGGCACGTTTGCCGGGACGCAGGTGATCGTACCTTGGTTGTTCGGCTCACACTGCTGCCCCTGGTAGTTCGCGACACTGGTGTAGAACACGTCGGCGTCGATGGCCAGCCGATTGTCGAAGGCAGAGTACTTGACGCCGAGTTCGGTATTGGTGGGTATTTCGGGTGCCACGCCATAGACATGGCCGCCGGAAATATCGTCCGCAATCTGCGGTCCCTTGTATCCGGAGGCGACCGTCAGATAGCCCATCGCATGAGGCGCAAAGTCATACTGCAGGCCCGCGCGGAAGTTGACCTTGCTGGCATCGACCGAAAGATCCATCGTGTCATTGGGCGGCGGAACCGTGATGTCATTGCCTGTTTCGCTGACCTTGCTGTGCGTGTAGCGAACGCCGGCAATGCCGCGGAAAACGTCGCTAAAATGCAGAGTCATCGTGCCAAAGGCCGCGTAATCCGTGGTTTTCACCTTCGCAAAATGGCCCGTGGGAGCGTAATTGCCGCCGGTGAAGAAGCCGTTGATCAAGCCGCCTTCGCTGATGTCGTTCTTGAAATCCTGGTAATACAGGCCGGCGACCCAATCGATCTTGCCCGGATTGGCCGAGGCCAGCCGCAATTCCTCCGAGAACTGTTTCGCGTCCCGGGTCTGCGGACCGGTCGGTCCATAACCGGGCTGGATCGCGTAGATGCCGACGCAATCGAAGAAGTGGCAGTTGACGAACTGCTGGAAGCGGTTGCTGCTGATCGACAGCGGAATGGTCTGAATGTCCTGCTTGGTGCTCGAGTATTTGCTGCGGTACGCGCTGATCGAGGTCAGCACGATATCGTCATTCACCTTGTAGTCAATCTGACCCGAAACGCCGCTCACGACGTCGGAGGTCCTATCGGAGCGCTCACTGCAGTAGTTGAAATTCGACGTACTGGCACTGACACCGCAGTCTGACAGCGCCAAGGCCAATGCCGAGCCCGCGGGCGCGATCCGGTACGTCAGTATCGGGTGGCTGGAAGAGGTCGCCTTGTCATAGTCGCCGATCAGGTTGATCGTCAGTGCCTCGGTGGGTTTGGCGAGGTAACGCGCACGCACGCCATTGTCCGGCTCCACGCTGTCGGTGCCCAGCCAGACATCGTGAAACACCCCGTCATTCTGCTCGGAATGTGCGGAGACACGCAACGCAGAAGTGTCCGTGATCGGCAGATTCACGGTCGCGCGCAGCACATAGCGGGAATAGTCGGAACCGAGCGCGTCAGCGCCGTATTCACCGCTCAGCTCCATCGACCGCTTGCTCGGATCGGGGGCCCGCGTCGTGATGTTGATGACACCCGCGGACACGGAATTGCCGAACAGCGTGCCCTGAGGTCCCTTGAGCACCTCGACACGTTCGAGGTCGAACAGGCTCAGCAGGTTCGCATTGCCCATCACAACGCCGTCGAGAACAATGCCGACAGAGGCCTGCGCCGAGTACCCGAATGAGTTCGTACCGATTCCGCGGACGTAGCCGCCGCCACCCGGCGAGGAAGTTCCCGGCGCGCCGAATTCAAGCGAGGCGCTGGACCGGGACAGGTCGGCGATGTTGGCAACGCCCTGGCGTTGGAGCTGCTCGGAGGAGATCACCGTAAGTGACACGGGAACCTCCTGCACGTTCTCGACGCGCTTTTGCGCCGTGACCACAACCTCCTCGAGCGTGTTCTCTGAACTGACATCAGCCGCATGGGCCGCCGTGCCGAGCATGAACCCAACGGCCAATCCAAACCCGACGAAGCCTACTTTGCGCGACATTTATCCCCCTTGGCGGCTGAGCGCCAAATCACTTGATGATCCAACCCGTTCGCATCGCCGCCGCCGCTTTCCCACTGCTTTTCGGCATTGACGCGAACTCTGAATAAAATCCGAATTCGTATTCTATATTTCAATTAGCTCAGAATTCCAGGCCCGCGTCAAGTATGGGCTGTGGTTGTATTCGAAATACCACGAAATGGCCCCAGATCGCTGGACGCCGGCACCGCTACAAATTAGAATATGCGTTCGTTTTATTCATTCAATGCCGGAAGTTTGGCACTCGGGCAAGGGCTACCCGCATGGCGGCACTCTTCGATTTGCGGGATCAGGTGGCGTTGATCACCGGGGCGGCCGGCGGCCTGGGCAGCGCGATTGCCGAACAGATGGCAGCAAGCGGCGCTACCGTGGTGGTCTCCGATCTCGATCAAGCGCAGTGCGAGCACATGGCACAGCGTCTGCGCGAGAACGGGCATCAGGCCCACGCGATCGCCTGCGATGTGTCGCAGCCCGGCGCCATCGACACCCTGAACGAGACGGCATTGAAACGGTGTCAGAGGATCGACATCCTGGTCTGCAACGCCGGCGTGCAGGGTCCCGCCGGACCTCTCAGCGAGACCAGCGATGCTGATTGGCATCGGGTCATGGATACCAACCTGCGCAGTGCGCTGTGGCTATGCTCGGCAGTGATTCCCGGCATGGCGGCGCGCGGCGCCGGCAGTGTGATACTCATGTCCAGCATCGCCGGCATTCGCGGCAACAAGTCAATTGGATTGTACGGCCTGTCAAAGGCGGCATTGGCGCAACTGGCGCGCAATCTGGCTGTTGAATGGGGTCCGTCTGGTGTGCGAGTGAACGCCATCTCCCCGGGCCTGATCCGCACACCCCTGGCTGAGCCTCTTCTTACCAACAGCGCCTTCATGGAGCGGCGACTGGCGCTCACGCCGCTGCGGCGCATCGGCGAGCCGCACGAAATTGCGGGTGCTGCGGTGCTGCTGGCCAGCCGCGCCGGCGCCTTCATCACCGGACACAATCTGATCATCGATGGTGGTACCACGATCAGTGATGGAAATTGAGCCTGTCGCCGGGCCCTCGAGGATCGAATTGCCATGCGTGTATTAGTCATCGGGTCGGAAGGCTTTGTCGGCAAATCGCTGATGAGGCGGCTGCGGGCCGGCGCTGCGATTGGCACACTCGGCCGGAGCGCCACTCTGATCTCGCGCCTGGACCTGCACATGGAGTCCGCTGGGGCAGCCACACCCGGGCCGACCGAGCGCTGCATCGCGGGCGACCTCGGCGAGCGCGCCGTTCTCGAGGCCGCCATTGCGGGCGGCGTCGATTGCATATTCCATCTTGCCAGCGTCCCCGGCGGGGCCGCCGAACGGGATTTCGAGCTCGGCCTCAAGGTGAACCTGCAGTCGATGATCGCGCTCCTGGAAGTGTTGCGCTCAGCCGGCAACCGGCCGCGTATGGTTTTTGCCAGCACCGTGGGCGTCTATGGCGTTCCCATGCCGGAGGTGATCGACGAGGATACCCTGCCGATTCCGTCCCTGAGCTATGGCGCACACAAGTTTGTCGGCGAAGTGCTGCTGGCTGACTACTCACGGCGCCGCTTCATCGATGGGCGGGCGCTGCGCATGCCGGGCATCGTTGCCCGCCCCCCAACCAGGGGCATGTTGTCGATCTTCCTCAGCGACTTGATTCGGGACCTGAGTGCTGGGCGCGAAGTGGTCTGTCCGGTGGCCGCGGACGCGCCGTCCTGGTGGATGAGCCGGCCCTGCGTCGTGGACAACCTGCTGCATGCAGCCAGCATTCCCGACAGCGCATTGCCGGCGCAGCGCAGCTACCTACTGCCGGTGCAACGGCTGACAATGGCCGAAGTGGTGAGCGCCGTCGCCGATCGCTGCGGCGCCGAGGTGCTCGGGCGGGTGAGCTATCGCCCGGATCCCCTGCTACAGCTGCAGTTCGCCAGCTATCCGCCGCTGCACTCACCGCATGCGCATGCGGCGGGGTTCCGACACGATGGCGACGCGGCGACGCTGGTGCGCCGGGCACTCGAAGATGATTGAGCGCTGGGCAGGCGACGGCAGTGGACGACACGTTGGGGGATTCATGACAGATCAAGCTGATCGTCGGCGTCCGCGCCGCGCATTCCTGGCGGGCGCCGGCGCGGCTCTCGCCAGCCTCTGGCTGCCGCGAAGCTCGCCTGCAGCGCCGATGCGCCGCTGGGTGGACGTGCACCACCATTTCATTCCACCCGGCTATGCAGAGTTCTTTCAATCGGCCCGCAGTCCGGACGGCAAGCCGGCGGTAGTGCCGCCGACCAGTTGGGATTTGGCGCTGGACATGGAGGACATGGACCGCAGCGGCACCGCCACGGCGATGCTGTCGATGTTCGTGCCGCCGCAGCTCGGCACCCCCGCCACGCGTGCGCAACTGGCGCGCAGCATCAATGAGCATGCCGCGCGACTGCGCGACGAACATCCAGGCCGCTTCGGCATGTTTGCGGCCTTGCCGCTGCCCGACGTCGAGGCAAGCCTGAAGGAGCTGGCCTATGCCGGCGATCACCTCAGCGCCGACGGCTGTGCGGTCTACACGAACACCGGCGATCGCTGGCTGGGAGACGCTGCCTTCGAACCTCTATTCCAGGAGCTCGACAAGCGGCGATCCCTATTGTTCGTGCATCCGACCACCGCAAATTGCTGCCAGGCGCTGCTCGACCGGGTGCCGGACAACATCATCGAGTACGGAACCGACACGACTCGCGCCATCGCCAGCGTGGTGTTCAACGGCGTTACCACCCGCTACCCGCGCATTAGCTTCATCTTTTCTCACGGTGGCGGCACCATGCCCTTCCTCATCGAGCGATTCCTGGGAGGGACTTCCGCGGAGATCGTGCCGGGCATCCGCACCGCCGGTCAGCAAGGATCGTATGTACCGAAGCAGCCGCCGGCGGGCGCACTCGCCGAACTGCGCCGCCTGTACTACGACACGGCACAGTGCGCGAATCCCGTCGCCATGCACGCGCTGCGGCAGGTGGTGGGCACCTCGCAGATCCTATTTGGGACCGACCATTTCTATCGAAGCTCAGCCGAAACCGCCGGCGCCCTGCAAGGCTGCGGCGTGTTCAGCGATCGCGAACTCGAATCCGTGGGTCGCAGCAATGCATTGCGCCTGTGGCCGCGGCTTGGCCGCATTCCAGAACGTGGATAACTCCTGCACCAAGGTGTTGATCATCGGCGGCGGCATAACCGGTCTGACGCTGGCCATCGCACTGCGACGCCATGGCTTCCAGACCGATCTGGTCGAGATTCGCAGCGATCTGCGCCAGCAAGCCGGGGTGGGCTTGTCATTGCAAGGCAATGCGATCGCCGCGCTGGCGCGCATAGGCCAGGATGCCGCATGCGTGCGCCGTGGAGTGCCGGCGCAGCATATCAATCTGCGCACCCCCGATGGGACGCTGATCGCGCAGCATCCCGTGCTTCCCATGGGAGGACCCGCGTTCCCCAGTACCCTCGGGATATCACGACAGGATCTGCACGACATCCTGCTGGCGAATGCCGCTGCCAGCGGCGCACGGCTGCGGCTGGGCGCCACAATCGATTCCTTCGTCAGCGGGACCGATGGCGTCGAGGTACGCTATCCGGATGAAACGCAGCAATGCTACGACCTGTTGGTCGCAGCGGACGGCGTACATTCAAAATCCCGTGCCGTCTTGTTTCCCGACGCACAGCCTGCGCATTGCGGTCAGGCCGTGTGGCGCGCAGCGGTTGCGCGCCCGCCGCAGGTCGAGACCACCGAATTGCACATCGGCGGTAAACACGGCGTGGTCGGCATCTGCCCAATTTCAGCCACTGATGCCTATGTTTACATTGTCGAGTCCGCGAGTCCGCAGACGCGCTATGACGATGATCAAATCCGCGCCGTGATGATCGACAAGCTCAGCGGCTACGGCGGCGCGCTGCTGCGGGAGTGCGCCGGGCGCCTGACTCAATCGACATCGATATCCTTTCGTCACTTGGAATGGCTGCTGCTTGACGAGCCGTGGTTCAAGGGCCGCGCACTCGTGATCGGCGATGCTGCGCATTGCAATCCGCCGGTACTGGCTCAGGGCGCGGCGATGGGAATTGAGGATAGCGTGGTCCTCGCAGATGAACTCGCTGCCGCGGCGACAATCGAACAGGCGCTGCGGCAATTCGTGCAGCGCCGTCTACCTCGCGCCAGCCTCGTAGTGCGCAACTCGGTCAAATTATGCCAATGGGAAGTCGATCACTCGGTGGGAGCCCAAGAGGTTGGCCGGTTGATGATCGAAAGCCAGCAGTTTTTGGCGCAGCCCTTCTAAGGCGCATTCGTGAGTGCGTCAACGCCAGCCTGCTACACGCTCATGAGATCCACCGAGCGCCGCAAGTCCTCTGCAACGTCGGATTGTGCGGACGGCGACCACTCGTGTGTCACGAAGCCGCCAAAGCCGCTG
>DATLVV010000384.1:0-3717 GCA_035577165.1 Steroidobacteraceae bacterium
GAGGCACGCTGTACGCCTTCTATAGCCAGGGGGTGGCCCTGCTCGGCGAGGAATTTGCGGTGGAGAATCTGCCGAGCGCCAATACCCTGTTCGTCATGGTGTACTGCCTGGGCGGAGTGATCGGACCGAGCACCGGCGGCATCGCCATGGATCTCTGGCCGAACCGCGGCCTGCCAATCCTGCTCAGCGGCGCGGCCTTGCTGATGCTCCTGGGTTTGGCATTGAGCACCCTCGGCCCTCGTCGCCCTTAGGCGTGAGTGCGTTCAGATCCGCGTGTCCGTTGCGATCCAATTGACTTCCCAGGATTTGCCGCCGTCGTCCGAGAAGGCCTGTTCAAAATGGCACGACGTTGCGGTGATGTCCGAGATGACGAACCGGACCAGGATGCTGCGTCCGTTCAGCGTTTCTTGGTCATAAAATTCACCGCGCCTATGCTTAAACTCGCCGATCGTGGGGGTGCCCAGCGTGCCGCCCTTGCTGTTGGCAAAATTGATGCTCCATTGATGCGACTCGGGGTTGTAGAGGCGCAGCGACAACGCCTCAATGTGCCCCGACGGACCATCGGCTTCGAGTTCGAGCAGATTCGCGCGTCCATTCCACACCGGGCGGACGCGCGTCGTCCCGTCGTAGTCGACCCAGGTGGTTGAGCCGGTCAGCGGATGCACGAGGCGCGACAGATGAGTTTTCCAAGCGCCGAGTTCGAAATCAAAATCGTGCTGCTGCGCGACTCCTTGAAGGGGCGCTAGCGCAGCGATGGCACCGCTCAACAAAAGACAACTTCGCCATGGCTTGGGCATTGGGACTATCCGGCTACCAGTGAATTAAATTTCCGGGATCGTCCACCAGGACGACCTCATACTTGTCGATCATGGGCATCAGCACCTGCTCCAGTTCGCGCTTCCACAACTCCCCCTCATAGAAACTTGCCTTCATGGGTTCACGGGACGCGAGATCGGGGAATCCGCGCATGAAGAAAAACGTGTCGGGATCCTCGATGGAAAGAAAGGGCCCCAATATCTTCATGCCCAATTCCACATGCTTGGGAATCGATCTGGAATGGAAGACTTCCAGAAACCGGGCACGCGTCCCGGGTTTCAGCTTGTAGGTGCGCATCTCGATGATCATTTACAATTCCTCGACGGCATGTTGGCTCGTGGCGATGGTACGGCGCAAGAACGCACCTTTCGGTAACCGGACGAATTTATGACATCTTCCAAATCAGATCCTGTCGTAAGCGCATCGGACGCCGCGCAGCCCACCGGCTGCCCAATGACCGCGGCGCTGAACGCCATCGGCGGCAAGTGGAACTTGATCTGTCTTTACTGGCTGGATTCAGGAACACGCCGCTTCAACGAGCTGCAACGGCTGATGCCGGATATCTCCCACAAGGTGTTGACGGCGACCCTGCGGACCTTGGAGCAAGAAGGACTCATCTCCCGGACCGACTTCAATGAAATTCCGCCGCGCGTTGAATACAAGATCTCTGCGTACGGAGAGTCGGTTCGACCGCTGATCGAAGCGGTCCGATTGTGGGGTCGCGCGCACCTGGTCCGCGATCAATCACAGTAAGCCCGCGCCGCGCCCGGCTATTTCGCCGCCACCGCCGGCGCCGCATTGAAGGTTTTCACATACTGGAATTCCGGTCGCGCGGATTGCGAGCCATTGTCGGTCGATTTGAGCAAGGCGGCGAAGTAGCTCTTTGCTTGCGCCCCGTCGCCGGCCGCTTCGGCAGCCCTGCCGGCGTTGTACAGACCGTTGAAGCGATTCGGACTCAACGCGAGCGCTCGGGCGTATTCGCCCAGCGCCTCCCGAGGCTGGCCCAACTCCAGTAAAATATCCGCGAGCATCTCACGCGCCGGAATATCGACTTCGCCCTGACCGACCTTATCCTGCAAATCAGCGCTCTCGCGCATGTGTTTGAGAGCGTCCGCAGTCTTGCCTTCCGCGTATTCGACCCAAGCCAGCAATTCACCGCGCTCGATACGCGCTGCCGTCGAGTCTGCAAGGTAGGCATGCCTGCCCTTGCGCACCGCCTCCATCAATGAATCGTATTCGGCCAGGTCGGCGCGCGCTTGCTGCGCTCGCCGCAGGTGCCCATCCGCCACCGCCCGGGCCCAATAGGTCATGGTTTGCGTCTGTGGACGCGCACCGGCAACGGGCTCGAGCGCGGCCGCGGCTTGCCAATCGCGCATTTCCAGCGCAAAGAACACCGGCAGCTTGGTGCTGTAGTACGGGAACATTCCCTCCATATAACGCTCGCCCATCTCCGGCATCGCCTTGAAGCGTTGCACCGCGGCCGCCGAATCGGCGATGACTGCCTTGGCGCGGGCGTCCTGAGCCGTTTGCAGGAAGGCATAGAGAAGAAAATCGTCCGAATGGAACTGATCCATGGCGCCACTCTGATGCCGCGACTCGGCGGCCTTGGACGCGGCCACCGAGCCAAGATTGGATTCGATATCCTCAGTCCAAAGTCCGAGCCGCGCAAAGATGTGCCCCGGCATGTGCAGCGCATGGGGTGCCGACGCGGCGATCTCCCCATAGTGCCTGGCAGCCGCCAGGCCGTCGGGCGCAAGCGACGGGGTGTCGCAGGCATGGATGATGTAGTGCACGACTCCCGGATGATTGGGGTATTGGGCGAACAAGGGATTGAGCACCGCCATCGCCTTGCGGTGCTGTGCGAGGCTCGTATCGTCCGGCGCTTCCGCCGCCAACAGCGCTAGCGCGTAGAACGCTCCCGCATCGGTATCTCGCGGGTAGTCACGGTACAGCTTGGACATGGCCGTGGCGTAGCCCTCGACCCGCGACTGATAGTCGCGCTGATCGGGCCGATAAAAGCCGCTGAGTGCGGCAACATACTCGCGCTCGCGAGCGGTCTTCGCCGGATGCGCCGCCGCCGCCTGCATTTCCGCCCATCCGCGCGCCACCGTCTGCTCATCCGGGCGGTCCCAGATTTGATGGAACACGCTCATCGCGATGCCCCAGTGGGCCATGGCGCAATCGGGATCGGCCTTGGCAATTTGCTCAAACTGACGCTGCGCCTCTTCGTACCAAAAGTCGTGCAATAGCGCGACGCCGCGGCTGAACGGCACGCGCACCGACGCAGCGCAGGACACCGTGAAGGCAACTTCTCCGAGACGCTCCCCGGCGAACTCGTTGGCTGGTGCGACAGTGGCCGGGGCGGCGGTGGCCGGGGCAACAGTGGTCGGGGCGGCGGTGGTGGGCAGTGCGGCGAGTGCGGTCAACAGCATGAGTATTTTCATGGCTACCGATTGTAATGCATCCAATTCGCTCCGCCGCGCGAATACAACTCCAGCAAAGCAATTTCAACCCAGTCGAGGAGCCACCGATGCGCATGATCACATCCCGTCAACTACTGCTGGCGGCGGTGGCCGCTTCGGCCGCCGGCGGCGCTCTGGCATCCAGCCATCGCGAGGCGCCTTTCATCAGCACGCGTCCGAGCGTGGACGCCGCCGATTTCTACCTGTTCAACAGCTATGAGTCGGGTAAGGCCGGCTACGTCACGCTGATAGCCAACTACCTGCCGCTGCAGGATCCGCAGGGCGGACCCAACTACTTCGCTCTCGACGACAACGCCTTGTATGAGATTTCCATCGACAATACCGGTTCAGGAAAGGCCAATCTGACCTTTCAGTTCCGTTTCACCACGGCAATACAAGGTCTCGCGGTCCCCGTGGGCACGAAATCGATACCGGTGCC
>DATLVV010000385.1:0-2261 GCA_035577165.1 Steroidobacteraceae bacterium
ACGATGGGGCGGCTCACCTTCATCATGTTCCTCATATTCTCGGTGCCAGTCGGGATGCACCACCTCTTCATGGACCCCGAACACGGGTCGGGCTTCAAGTTCCTGCAGTCCGTGCTGACTTTTCTGGTCGCGCTGCCGACGCTGCTCACCGTTTTTTCAATCTGCGCCAGCCTGGAAATCGCCGGCCGCGTGCGGGGTGGCCGCGGACTATTCGGGTGGATTCGGGCACTGCCTTGGGAACAGCCGATGGTGCTGGCGGTGGGCTTGTCGCTCGTAATGCTGGGTCTGGGCGGATTCGGCGGTCTCATCAACATGAGCTACGCCATGAATTCGATGATCCACAACACTGCTTGGGTGCCCGCGCATTTTCACCTGATTTTTGGCGGCGCGGTCGTGATCATGTACTTCGCCATCGCGTACGATATGTGGCCGCGGATCACCGGCAAGCCGCTGCGCTCGAAACGTCTGGCGCGGACCCAGCTGTGGCTGTGGTTCTGGGGGATGCTGATCACCACCATTCCCTGGCACATTGCCGGCTTGATGGGGCAGCCGCGGCGGGTTGCGGCGTTCGACTACACCGATCCTCTGATTTCGCGCATGGCGCCGCTGGTGGTCATGTCCGTCATCGGCGGCGTGATCTTGCTGAGCTCGGCCATCCTATTGATCGTTATTCTCATACGTTCGCATTTTGGCGAACGTACGGCAGATGAGCCGATGCGCTATGCGCTGGCGGTGAATCCGCCCGCGCGCGTGCCGCCGGCGCTCAACGGATTTGGGCTCTGGAACGCGATCGTGTTGGTACTGATGATCCTCGCCTACGGCTATCCGATCGGTCAGTTCTTCTTCTTGAAGCAGCACTCGGTTCCGGCCGTCGCGGAAACGACGCTGTCCGACGCCGGAGGACGACCGTAATGGTTCGCGAGCAAGGCCCATTCAAGCTCAGCCATCCCTGGTCCGGCATTGCCTGGAGCGCGGTTGCGGTGGTGTGCATTGTTTCCTTCCTTCTCGGTTTCCTCGTGCTGGGGCGGTTCCAGGTAAACGGTCCCAGTCTGGGTACCTGGGCTGCGATCTGCCGCGCGATCGGCCTCAGCGCCGATCGAGGGCCGGCCGGCGCGCCGCAACCGCCGCTGCAGACGCCGACCCGAATTGCCTGGACTCAAGCTACGCTGGCGCGTATCGCGTCGGGCAGCGAACAACGCGGCGCTTTCGTTGCGCTCAATTGCATCGCCTGCCATGGCGAGCAAGGTGTCAGTTCGTCCACACTCATCCCCACCCTTGCCGGCATGAATTCGGCGGTGATCTACAAACAGCTCGATGATTACCGCTCGGGCAAGCGCTTGTGGGGCGTCATGAGCGCGATCGCGACCGCGCTCACTGATCAGGACTCGGCCGACGTGGCGGTCTATTTCGCGCATCGTCCCGACGGACTGCAGCCGATCGCCGCTGAAGGCGCTCCTCAGGGCGGCCGCAGTTTGCGCCAGCGCGATCCTACGATCCGCCTGGTCATTGCCGGGGATCCTGAGCGCGGGATACCGCCGTGCGCCGCCTGTCATGGCCCCGGCGCCCAGAAACTCGGCGCCCCGGCGCTCCGCGGCCAGCACGTCGCGTACATCGAACGTCAACTCGCAGCCTTCGCACAAGGTACGCGGCAAAACGACATCAACCAACAAATGCGCGTGATTACGCACGAGCTGAAGCCCGATGAGATGCATGCGGTTGCCGTTTATTACGGAACGGCGGACGGCCACGAATGACCTCGCCCAACAAGCACGGGCGATTGTGCCAGATCTGCGCTTCTTTGATCAGGAAGTCAGGACAGTCCCCCTCATAGTATAGCGAGCCCGTCAGATCCTGTCCGAGGCCGTCCGGCAGGCCTCGCGCGTCGAGTGAGTATGTCTTACTATCCACGAGGTGGCGGCGCTGCTCACTGCACCTTGTCGCGCGAGCTAACATAGCTGACTGTACGCGTTCTTTCTCGAAGTAACAAATAGGTTGGTGTCATGATGAAGACAACCGACACGCACTCATTTTTGTTTCTCGCCGGTGTCTTCCTGACTTGTATGTGCGGTCTGATGTTGCAGATCATGGAAACGCGCATGCTGTCCGTGATCGGGCACTACAACTTGGCGTTTTTTGCGATCGGCGTCGCCATGCTCGGCATGACCGCCGGCGCGCTCCTTGTCTTCTACCGATTCGAAACGACGTATTCCACCGCGCGCCTGTCCGGGGCGATGGCACGCGTGATGTGTTACTTCGCATGG
>DATLVV010000386.1:0-11073 GCA_035577165.1 Steroidobacteraceae bacterium
GGGCTGTAGATCGACGAGCAACGGCACATCCGCGGTCAGCCGGTCGAAGTCCTCGAGTGCGAGCGGCACGCCGAGCCGGCCCGCGATGGCGATCAGGTGCAATACGGTGTTGGTCGAGCCGCCAATCGCCCCCAGGACGCGGATTGCATTCTCAAAGGCGCTGCGAGTCAGAATGCTCGACAGCCGGATGTCTTCGCGCGCCATACGGACGATCAACCGTCCGCTTTCATGCGCGATTCTGCGGCGTTGCGCATCGACCGCAGGGGTGGTTGCGTTGTAGGGCAGGGCGACGCCCATGGCTTCCATCATGCAGGCCATGGTCGAGGCACTGCCCATGGTCATGCAGGTCCCGGGGGTGCGCGACATGCCGGATTCAGCGGCCATGAAATCATCCAACGACATCTTGCCGCCGCGGACCGCTTCGCTGAATTTCCAAACATCGGTGCCGGATCCGATGTCGCAGCCGCGGAATTTTCCGTTCAGCATGGGTCCGCTCGAAATAACCAGCGTCGGAAGATCCACGCTGGCGGCGCCCATGAGCTGGCCCGGCGTCGTCTTATCGCAGCCCCCCAGGAGAACCACGGCGTCGATCGGGTTGCCGCGAATGGATTCTTCGACTTCCATGGCCAGCAGATTGCGAAACAACATGGCCGTCGGGCGCATTTGAGTTTCGCCGAGCGACATCGCGGGAAATTCGAGAGGCAGGCCTCCGGCCTCCCACACGCCGCGCTTGACGTACTCGGCAAGATCGCGCAACCCGGCGTTGCAAGGTGTGAGTTCCGACCAGGTGTTGCAAATCCCGATGACGGGCCTGCCATCGAACACGTCGGGCGGCAAGCCCTCGCTTTTCATCCAGCTGCGGTGAATAAAACCGTCTTTATCTTTGCGACCATAGCTCTTGCGGCTACGCAGCGGCTTTTTTTCTGTCGTCATGGCCAAAGTGTTCCATCGTTTGCGAAGCTCCGGTCCAGCCGCAACCGCTTCGCATCTAATATGATCAATATACCACGGGTATTTCTCAGCAATCCCTGCGGCGGCGCTCTTGACCGCCGTTCGATAAGTATTATAATATAAATGCGATATAACTCAATCGCGAAAGCATGCTGCGAATCGACGATCTGGCGGGGAAGTCGATACTCATCACCGGGGCGAACTCAGGAATTGGCGCAGCGATCAGCCGCGCGTTCGCCGAGCAGGGCGCCCGTCTGGCGTTGCACTGGAATTCCAATGCCGCGGGCGCGCAGCGGGTGCTGCAGAGTGTCCGCGACGCCGGCAGTGTTGCCGAACTGATTCAAGGCGACCTCACGCGCGACGGCGAGGCCGGGCGCCTCGTGGAATCCGCCGCCGCAGCCCTTGGTGGATTGGATGTGTTGATCAACAATGCAGGTTCACTCGTCAAGCGGCAACCTTTTCTGGAGGCCGACGACAAATGGGTGGACGCGGTGTTCGACCTGAATGCCCGCTCCGTCATTCACACCTGCCAGGCTGCCTTTCCACACTTGGCCCGGCGCGGGGCGGGCGCGATCATCAATGTGGGGTCCATCGCCGGTCTCGACGGCGGCGGCAGCGGGGCCGGGATCTACGGCGCGTCCAAGGCGTTCGTGCACAATCTGACGCGCCACCTGGCGCGCGAATTTGCGGCACAGAATATCCGGGTGAATACCGTTTCTCCGGGTGTCGTCGACACTCCGTTTCATAGCGCCACGCCGCCCGAACGCATGGAGGCGATGCGCCAGTCCGTGAGCATGCGAAGAATAGGGACCCCGGGCGATTGTGTCGGTGCGTTTCTGTTTCTCGCGTCGCGCACTTTGAGCGGCTATGTCACCGGCCAGAACATTCATGTCAACGGCGGCCAGGTGATGCCATGATGCGAAGGAGCGGGGTCTTCTGCCTGGCGATTGTTTTGACCGCGCTGCTTGGGTCGCCGGCGCCGGCCTCGACCCGGATCGACTTCAACCAGGACTGGCAATTTCGCACCGATCCGGACCGGACCGGCGAAGCGTCCGGTTGGACCAAGAGTGTGCCCGCCGGCACCCGATCGGTGCGCATTCCCCACACATGGAACATCGGAGAGTTTCACGATTACCTGGGAACTGCGTGGTATTTTCGCCGCTTCGAAATGCCGCCGGTTGCGCCAGGAACTCATGTGGAGCTGCACTTTGGCGCGACGTTTTACGCGGCACGCGTTTGGCTGAATGGGGTGGAACTCGGTGCCCACGAGGGAGGATTCACAGCGTACTCCCTGGATATTTCCGCGCGATTACACGGCGCCAATGTGCTGGCCGTGCAGATCGACAATCGACCGGGCGCCGCCACCATCCCCGGCTTCGGCGCGCGCGGCACCCCCGATGCTTGGTACGACTGGTGGGCGTTCGGCGGCATCGTTCGAGACGTGTGGCTGACCGAGAGCGGACCGACATGGATTCGCCGGCAGAGCATTCGCAGCGAAGTGAATTCCAGCGGGGCCACGATCCGCGACCGCATCTACCTGCAGAACGGGATGCCGCACAGTTCCGCGGCCGCAGTGCGCGTCACCGCCTATGATCCGGACGGTCAACCGGCCGCACGCGCCACCCAACCGGTTCATCTTGGCGCAGGCCCGGCGGACGTCGGGGTATCGCTCACGGTGCCCGGTCCAAGGCTGTGGAGCATCGATCATCCGAATGTGTATCGGATGCAAGCTGAACTCGTGGACGGCAGCGGTAAGATGCTGGACCAGCACAGCGATACCTTTGGATTGCGCACGGTCGAGATCCGGGACCGGCATCTTCTTCTGAACGGCGAGCGGGTGCGGTTGACAGGGCTCGCGAGGCATGAAGATTCGCCGTGGGAGGGGCTTGCGGAGACCGCGGGGACCATGCGGCACGATTTTGAGGACATGAAGGCATTGCACGCCACCTTGTCGCGGCCCGTGCACTATCCGCAAAATCCATTCATTCTCGATTATGCCGACAGGCACGGCATCCTGCTCATTCCGGAAATTCCGGTGTGGCAGTTCGATGAGACCCAGCTGGCAAATCCGGCCGTACTCGCACTCGCGCGGCAGCAGATGCAGGAAATGATCGAACAAGCGGGCAATCATCCGAGCATTTTTGCCTGGAGTGTCGCCAACGAAAGTGCAACCGCCACGGCCGGCGGCATCGCCTACTTCCGCGCCATGCGCGACCTGATACGCAAGCTTGATCCGGGCCGCTTTGTCAGCTATGCAGACGACAATCTTCCGAAGCTCGAACGTGCTGAGCAGTCCGCAGCCAACGACGCAGATTTCCTGATGATGAATCAATATTTCGGGACGTGGCATGGCCCCGCGTCCGCCTTGGTGCCGGCGCTCGATAGGATCAATCAGTTGTTTCCCAACAAAATGGTCATCATCTCGGAATTCGGATATCCCGGATTCTTCGCCGCCAGCCCGGGGGAGGCTGATCGGGCACGCATCAAGACCCTGCAGGAGCAGATGCCGGTGCTTGCCGCGAGAGACTGGATCGCGGGCGCCATTCTGTGGTGCTACCAGGACTATAAGTCACGCCGCAACCTCTGGCCTGGCCAGACCGAGGGCTACGTGGAGCATGGCGTCGTGGATGAGGCGCGCCAACGCAAGCCCTCGTACAGCGTGTGGAAAGAAATGAACGCCCCCGCACAGATCGACGCCCAGTGGATTCGCAGCGCAAATGCCGGCGTCACGGGATTCAGCGCCGGCGTGGCTCCCAACGCCGAGCAGGATCTGCCGTACTACCGGCTTCACGGCTATGTGTTGGCCTGGAGCCTTCTTGATGAGAAGGGAGTCGCTGTTGCGGGCGCCGAACATCGCTACGACGATCTCATCCACGCCGAGCAGCTCACGGGGTCGCTGCCTGCGCAGCCCGCGGGTCATGCTCTGCGCCTGATGGTCAAACTCCTGAGTCCCGCGGGGGACGTCGCCGCGGAGCGAATGCTCGAGTGGCCGGCGTCGCCCGCGCCGAAATGAACATGGGCCGTCGCGCGGCGGATGAATTAGGGTGCCGGCCGGCGCTGTTGGCGGCATTGCTGTTGCTGATGGGGCAGGCCTACGCTGCCGAAGTGCATCCGATCATTCCGCTGTGGCCCGAGCAGCCCGGGGCCGGTATCGACGTGCACGAGCACGTGCGGCTCACCGAAGGCGGCGAGCACATCGTCTCGAACGTCCAAGTGCCATCCATCACGGTTTATGTTCCCGCGCCGCAGGGCGCTAGCGGCGCCGCGGTCGTCGTGGTTCCGGGCGGAGGCCACACGGAGTTGTGGATGGATCATGAGGGCTACAATGTGGCCGCGTTCCTTGCGGATCATGGCATCGCCGCGTTCGTGCTCAAGTACCGCCTGGCAGGCGAGAAGGGATCTCGCTACAAAGTCGAGGGCGAGTCATTGGCGGATCTGCAGCGTGCACTTCGCATGGTACGGAGCCGATCCGCGGGGTGGGGCATCGACCCGGCGCGAATCGGCGTGATGGGATTTTCCGCGGGGGGAGAGTTGGCCGCTCTGGCCGGCTCGCGCTACGACGCCGGTGCGGCCGGCTCCGGCGATTCCGTGGAGAGGCAAAGCTCGCGGCCGAGTTTTCAGGTGCTCCTGTATCCGGGTATTCCGCACGGACTCATGTTCTCGCCGGATTCCCCGCCCGCTTTTCTCCTGGCGGGGGCCGACGATCAGCCGCCGATTTCGCAAGGGCTGGCCGAACTCTATCTGGCGATGCGGCGCGCCGGGGCGCGCGCCGAGCTGCACATCTATGAAGGTGTGGGTCATGGCTTCGGGCTGCGGACCGGCAATGTGGGTGCGGCCGCTGCATGGCCGCAGCGTTTTCTGGAATGGCTGAAGCAGGAAGGCTTCGAGCAGCAGCGGCAATGAGTGCATTCATGAAAGCCACGACGCTCGCTGCGGTCGCCGGGCTGGCGGGCGGCACCTCGATTCCGGTTCTGGCCCAGAATGCCCCCGGCACTCATCAGGATAACAGCGGATTGAACGGCTCGCTGTCGCACGAGGACCTGCAGAAACTGAGCGGCGATCACAAGCAAGGCTCAAGCGACATGCCCCAGGATCCGGTTCTGGCGCGGGCCAAAGCCAAGGCACAGAGCATCCCGCTGCTCCAGTCCTTGCAGATCGCCTGCGAGGTGAGCGACGCGAAGTTGGTGGTTGCGGGCACCAGCCGACCGAAGTCGGGAGGCAAAGAAGTGGAGACGCGGGTCTATGAAGTCGCCTGCAGCGGCGCCATGGGATACGTGCTGGAAACGCGGGGATCCGATCAGCCCATGGCAATTTCCTGCCTGAGTGCCGAGGAGGCGCGCCTTGCGGACGTGGCGAAGGGAAAGGAGCCTTCCTTCATCTGCAAACTTCCCGCGAACAAAGATGTAAACGGCATGGTTGCATCGATGATCGCCGCCGACGCCGGAGCACCATGCGAGGTACGCACACTGCAGCTATTCGGCCGCAGTGCGGCGACGCGTTCGGACTATACCGAGGTGGCCTGCGCGGACGGCAAGGGATTCATGCTGCGCGTGGCGCAACCGGGTTCCGCGACGAAGAATACCGCGATGAGCTGTGGCGACGCCGCGAAGCAGGGCATCAAGTGCAAGCTGACGGATTCTGGACCGGCCGAAGTACCCGTGACCCTGCAGACGTTCAAGGAAGCGCTGGCGCAAAACGGCGTCAGCTGCAACATCGGACAGATCCGCTTGATCGGCCAGGAAGACCATCTCAAGCGTTATGTCGTGGAGTATGTGTGCGCCGATCAATCGAGCGATAGGGTTGCCTTCCTGCCGCTTGCCGGTAATGCAACTCCCTACGAATCGCTCGACTGCGCCAGCGCCCTGTCGACCCGGGGCGTTGCCTGCACCTTGACGCCGATGAAATGACCGGGCGCCGCCGGCGGCCGGAGCGCCGCCGCTTGGTGAGCGGCGGGGGCTGTGCGAATATGCCCGTGAAAAATGAAAATCATTGCCGTCACGAATATCAAAGGTGGAGTCGGCAAGACCACGACTGCCGTCAACCTGGCTTTTTTGTGTGCAGCGGCGGGACGCGCGACGGTGTTGTGGGACCTGGACCCGCAAGCCGCGGCGACTTACATGCTTCGATGCGAGGCGGGCGAGCGGGTGTCCGCCAAAAAACTCATCGCGGGAAAGCGCGAGCTGCCCGAAGTGGTGGTGCCCAGCGAGTACCCGAAACTGGATATGCTGCCGTCGGATTTGTCATATCGCAATTTCGACGTGCATCTGAATGAGCGCAAGCATCCGACCGAACGTCTCTTGAAGATGAGCCGGACGCTCCGCAGCCTGTACGCCGCACTGTTCCTCGACTGCCCGCCCGGAATCTCTCTGCTCTCCGAAAACGTGCTGCGCGCGGCCGATGCGGTGGTGGTGCCGCTGCTGCCGACGCCGTTGTCGGTGCGCATGCTGTCGCAGCTGCGGGACTTCGTCGAAGCCAACCAATGGACCGACTTGGCGCTGCTGCCGTTCTTTTCGATGGTGGACCGGCGCAAGTCGTTGCACCATGAAGTGATCGAAGCGACGCGCGCGCAGTTTCCGGAGCTTCTGACCACCGAGGTGCCGTATTCGAGCGAGATCGAGCGAATGAGTCTGCGGCGCGCTCCGATTGCCGCCTATGCACCGCGCAGCGCCGCCGCAGAGATCTACGGCGCTCTGTGGCAAGAGATAGAAACGCGAATGCAAAAGCCGAATCGCCTGCCGTCAGCCGGACCGCCGCAGTCAGCAAGCCCGCTACAGTCAACCGGCCCGCTGCAGTCAACCGGCGCAGATCCCGGCGGTCCGTAGAATTTCGGGCAGACGGTCCTCCCCCCCGATGGCCATGAGATGCACTCCATTGCAGATATTGCGCAGCTCGCGCACGGTGCGGACGGCAATCTCGACGCCCTTGGCGGCCTCGCCGTCCGCTCCGGCGCGCTCCATTTCATCGAGGATCGCGGCGGGAACCTGAATGCCCGGCACCTTCTCGTTCAGCCACCTGCCCATCTTTGCGGTCTTGAGCGGAATGACTCCCGCCAGCAATGGAACGTCGCCCAGTTTGGCCGCATCCAGAAACCGCGCCAGCAAGCCGGTGTCGTAAATCGCCTGAGATTGAAAGAACTGCGAGCCCGCATCGATTTTTCGCCGCGCATTCTCGGTTTCGCGGTCGAAATCCGGCGCGCCGGGGTTGATGGTGGAGCCGAGGAACATCTGCGGCGCGCCGTGCAGATCGTTGCCGGACAGGTCGCGGCCGCTGCGCAGAGATCGAGCGGCGTTCAGCAGCTCGATGGTGGTCAGGTCGAACACGCCCTTGGTTTCGGGATGGTCGCCGTTCTTCGGATCGTCGCCCGTCATGAAGATGAAATTGGCGATACCGAGCAGGTAGCCGCCCAAGAGGTCGGCTTGAATGGCGATTCGATTCCGGTCGCGCGCCGTGATCTGCACGATCGCCTCGATGCCGCGGTCCTGCAGCAGGTGGCCCACCGACTTGGGCTCGGCAGCCATGCGGGCCCGTGGCGATTCGGTGATATTGATGGCATCGACCAGGCCCTTGAGCGCGTCCGCCTTGGCGAAGAATTGCGCCAGGTCGATGCCCTTGGGCGGGGTCAATTCAGTGGTGACGGTGAAATTTCCCGATCGGATCTTCTGTTCGAATTGCTTCATCAATATGCCCGGTGTGCCCTCAATTTCTCGACGTATCGATCCCGAAGCTCGGTCTGGCGCGAGCGCATCTCGACCGGCCGGCCGGCGATCCAGACCTGGTCGGCGAGAGTGGTGACTTCGAGCGGATCGGCGCTCCACAGCACGAGGTCGGCGGCTTGGCCGGCTGCAATATGCCCGCGCCCGGCGCCCAGGCCGAAGATCTCGGCGGGGTTCGAGGTGATGGCGGCGAGCGCGGCTTCGTTGGGCAGGCCGTGAGCCACTGCATTGCCGGCGAGCTGACGTATCAGCCGTGCGTTGTGGTTGTCGCCGCTGGAGAAGGCAATGCGCACCCCGGCGTGGTGCAAACGTGCGGCATTGTCGAGGGAGGCCCCCAAGTGATCGAAATCACTGGGCAGATCCTTGAGGGGGTCGAGAATGACCGGCACCTCCGCCTGTGTCAGTTCTTTCGCGACCAGCCACGCTTCGCTGCCGCCGGCGATCACCGGCTTCATCCCGTTGCGCCGCGCAAAACCGATGACTGCCAGGATGTCCGATGCGCGATCGACCTGAAACACCACGCGACCGCCCGACAGGTAGCGCAGCAAGGCTTCCCGGCCCGCGGCGTGCAACAGAGATCCTTCGCCTACGGGCCCTTGCTTCCGGGCTTCGCGAATCGCCTGCTCGAGCAACATATACTCGGCCGCGCGCGTGCCGCCTGACTGTTGTGCACCCGCACTTCCCATGCTCACGAACAACGAGCCGCTGCCGGGCAGCGTCGCATCGTAGCGTCCATCGAGGATGACGGCGGCGCCCTGACCGCCGATGATGCTGTCGCCGCCGCCGGGGGCGAGCATGGTCCAGGTGACCCCCTCGACGCGGGCGACCGGGATCAGGATTGAACGTGGGTTGAACGCTTGCGCCACATCGAGTTCCGGCCGCCATTGTTGTTCCCAAGCCGGCGCTTTGAGATTGAGCGTCCAATCCACGGTCGACGGTTCCTGGGATATCTCTTCCAGCCCGAGATTCGTCAATCCGCCGAACAATCCCGGCGTCAAATCCCGCGCCCGGGCCTCGACGACGGTAGCGCCCGGCGGAACCGCCAGCCCCGGTCCGATCGCCGCGATGGTTCCGCCGCGAATCAGAACATTGGTGTTCTTCAGCGTCCCCTGCAAGGTGAGCGTGTGAACCGTGGCCCCGCGGATGACAAGATCCTGTGCGGACACAGCGCCGACGCCCACGGCCGCGCCGGCCAGGGCACAGAGCAGGCCTAGCGATTTCATAGCGGCGCTCCTGCGGCGGGTTGTCCCAAGAGAAAATCCGAGCGCGGTTTGGCTTGCCGGTGGGCGCGGTCGAAGGTCAAGGCGCCGTCGATGAACACCTGCTCGGCGAGGGCGTAGACGCTGAACGGATTGCCGTTCCAGATCACGAGGTCGGCTGCCTTGCCGGTCTCGAGTGTGCCGATGCGGCTGTCGAGGCCCAGCGACTTGGCCGGATTCAGCGTGAGCCAGCGGATTGCCCGCTCCGGCGGAACGGCGAGGCCGATCCGCGCGCCGTGCGCCATCGCTTTGGCTGCCTCCTGATTCAATCGCTGAATGCCGTCCTCCGAATCCGAATGGACGATGGCGCAGCTATGGTCGGGATAGTCGACCATCGGCAGATTCTCTTGAATTCCGTCGAAGGCCTCCATCTTGAATCCCCACCAATCGGCCCACATCGCCGCACAGACACTGCGCTGCGCCAGGCGGTCCGCAATCTTGTAGGCCTCCACGGCATGATGGAACGCGGCAATCTTGAAGCCAAATTCATCCGCGACATCGAGCATGGTCGCCATTTCATCCGATCGATAGCAATGAATGTGCACGCGAATGTTTCCGTGCAGCACCTCCGCCAGAGTCTCGAGTTTCAGATCGCGTTTCGGCGGGACCGGCGGACTCGAGTCCTTTTTCTTGTCCTTGGCGTCCTTGGCGTTGTAGTCGGTCACATCGTGACGGTACTTGTCCCACTGCTGCGCATAGTCCTCTGCTTCGGCAAAGGCTTGCCGATAGCCCGCGACATTGCCCATGCGAGTCGCGGGCGCCTGGTTCTTATCGCCGTACACGCGCTTCGGATTTTCACCGCACGCCATCTTGAGGCCATAGGCGGCGCCGGGGAATTTCATTGCCTGATAAGTGACGGCGGCGACGTTTTTGACGACGACCGATCGACCACCGATGAGATTGGCGGAACCCGGGAGAATCTGCAGCGTGGTCACACCGCCTTCGAGTGCGGTTTCGAAGCCCGGATCTTGCGGCCAGATCGAGTGCTCGGCCCAGACATTGGCGGTATTGGGGCTGGTCGCTTCGTTGCCGTCGTCGAGGCCCTTCACCCCTGGACTCGGGTAGACCCCTAGATGCGAGTGGATGTCGATGAGCCCGGGAGTCACCCAGCGGCCCTGCGCGGCGATGATGCGCGCACCGGCTGGAGCGCTCAAGGCGCGTCCCACGGCCTGGATGCGGCCGTTTTCTATCAAGATGTCGGCGCCGTCGAGGCGCTCGCCCGTGCCCGTCAACACGACGGCGCCTTGAATCAGCAGCGGCGGAGTGACCGGCATTTGATAGGTTGACGGGAACGGCTCTGCAGCCAGTACGGCGGAGGCGGCAAGCGCGGAAAACAACAGCGCCGCCAGGTGCGAAGGCAATCTCGACATGGGATACCCGGAATCTTGTAATGCGAAATTATAGCCTGCGGCGGCGGTAGAATTGCCGGTAACTCTCTCACCCGACTATTGAGGAACCGACCCATGAGCGCCAAACCCAAGAAGATTCCGGGACCCGACCACCCCATCACGGTCGAGCCCAGCCGCGCGCACGTCATCGTTCGCGTCGCGAACATCGAGATTGCCAACAGCGCGCACGCGCTGCTGCTGCGGGAGGCCAATTATCCCCCGGTTCTCTACATCCCAAGAAAGGATGCGGATATGTCGCTGCTCGAGAGAACCGCTCATTTGACCTACTGTCCCTACAAGGGCGACTGTTCTTATTTCAGCATTCCGATCGGCGGTGCCAAATCGGTCAACGCCGTCTGGACCTATGAGAGCCCCTATGCGGCCGTGGCCGAGATCCAGGAATACCTCGCGTTCTACCGCGACCGGGTCGACTCCATACAACCCTAGCCAGCGTAGTCCTACACGAGATTACGCCACACGAGGACAGGAATTGCGCCAAGCGCCATCCAGCATACCCCGTTGACATGAGGTGAGCACGATGCATCCAGAGCCAGCCGCGCTGTGCTGACCGAGCAAGACATCTATCTGTTCCGCGAGGGCACTCATTCGCAATTGCACTCGAGGTTGGGGTGTCGAATGCTGCCGTCCGGAGTGGGCGCGCATTTTGCCGTGTGGGCTCCCAATGCGGCCGCAGTGTCGGTGATCGGCGATTGGAATGGGTGGCAGTCCGGAACCGACGCGCTGACCGCACGCGGCGATAGT
>DATLVV010000387.1:0-4581 GCA_035577165.1 Steroidobacteraceae bacterium
CTGGTGAACGGCATGAAATACACGCCGGCCGAGGGCACGGTGCGCATGCGCTGGTGGGTCGATGACGAAGGCGCGCATTTTTCCGTGACCGACAGCGGTATCGGCATCCCGGCCGAGCACATTCCAAGACTGACCGAACGCTTCTACCGCGTGGATGCGGGCAGATCGCGCGGGCAGGGCGGTTCGGGACTGGGCCTGGCGATCGTCAAGCACGCGCTGCAGCGTCATGGCGGCTGGCTCGACGTGCAGAGCACCGAGGGCAAGGGCAGCACGTTCACTTGTCATTTTCCGCAGGTGCGGATCTGGCCGCGCGCCGTGCACGAGGCGGTGAGCGCCTAGGCCTCGGTCACAGCCCAGCGTCCTCAGTCACAAATATGGGCTGCAGTGTTGACGCAGGCCGTAATCGGATGTAAACGAACGCCAGTCATTAAAGGTATTTTTTTATGGAAACGGCCGACCTCACCCACCACATTTCCCGCCGCTTCAACGAGGATCTGGAAAAAGTCCGCAATCAGGTGCTGCAGATGGGCGGCTTCGTGGAGCAGCAGCTGCACAAGGCGATCACCGCCCTGGTCGAAGGCGACAGCCGTCTGGGCGAATCGGTGGCCACCGACGACTACAAAGTCAACGGCATGGAGGTGTCCATTGACGAGGAGTGCAGCCGCATCCTGGCGATTCGCGCGCCGGCGGCCGGCGATTTGCGGGTGATCGTCGCCATCATCAAAACCATCACCGACCTCGAGCGCATCGGCGATGAGGGCGAGAAAATCGGCTACATCGCCTCGCGTCTGGCCACCATGGAACGTCCCGCGGACAAGTACCGCGAGGTCAAACACCTGGGCCGCCAGGTCGCGAAAATGGTGCATGACGCGCTCGATGCCTTCGCCCGCATGGACTCCCAGGCGGCGCTCAAGACCGCGCGCGAGGACAAGATGGTGGACGAGGAATATGAGTCGATTCACCGTCAGTGCATCACCTTCATGATGGAGGACCCGCGCACCATTCGGCGCGCGCTCGAGATCATGTGGATCGTGCGGGCTCTGGAGCGCATCGGCGATCACGCCAAGAACATCTGCGAATACGTGATCTACATGGTGCACGGCAAGGACATCCGCCATCTTTCGCTCGAGGACGTGGCCAAGCAAATCGATGCGGCGCAGGCTCTCGCGCGCAATTGATGACGGCCCGCCAAGGAAACCTTCTGGGGTTTGCGGCCTGCGCAGCCCTGCTGGCCTATGCGTACTACGCCCAGTTCGTCCTGCACCTGGAGCCTTGTCCGCTGTGCATATTTCAGCGCGTCGGTGTGTTCGCGCTGGGGCTCTTGTTTCTGATCGCGGCGGCGCACGATCCCGGCGCCTGGGGCAGACGCCTGTACGCGGGGCTGCTGGCGCTCGCCGCGCTGGCCACCATCGGCGTGGCGATTCGGCATTTGTATGTCCAGAGTTTGCCGGAAGGCAGCATCCCGGCCTGCGGCGCCTCGCTCGATTTCATGCTCAAGGTGTTCTCATTGAGTGAGGTGCTGGTCAAGGTGCTGACCGGCTCCGGGGAATGCGCCCGCGTGACCTGGTCGTTCCTGGGACTCGCCATGCCGGGGTGGGTGCTCATCGCGGCGCTCGTGCTCGGCGGTTTTGGCGTATGGATCAACCTGCGGCGCCAGGCCCCGGTGCTGCGCTTCTGATGCAAAGCCCGCCGAAGTCCGAAACCCTGAAACTGACTGAGGATCTGATCGTGCGCGCTTCGGTCAGCCCCACCGACGGCGGCTGCCAGGCCTTGATGGCCGCGCGTCTCGAGGCCATCGGCTTCAACGTCGAGCATCTGCGCTTCGGTCCGGTCGACAACTTCTGGGCCAAGCGCGGCAGCGGCGGACCGGTGTTCTGTTTTGCCGGGCATACCGACGTGGTGCCGACGGGTCCGCTCGATGAGTGGCAAGGCGATCCATTCCTGCCCGTGATCAAGGACGGCTTCTTGTATGGTCGCGGCGCGGCCGACATGAAGAGCGGACTCGCGGCGATGGTGACGGCGTGCGAGGAGTTCGTGGGCCGCAATCCTCGGCATCGCGGTACGATTGCGTTCTTGATCACCAGCGACGAGGAGGGTCCCTCGGTCGATGGCACGCGCCGCGTGGTTGAAGTACTGCGCGAACGCAACGAGCGCATCGATTGGTGTCTGGTCGGCGAGCCGTCGAGTGAGAGTGCGCTCGGCGACACCATCAAGATCGGGCGGCGCGGCTCGTTGAGCGGGCGCCTCACGGTGCACGGCGTGCAAGGGCACATTGCCTACCCGCAATTTGCCAACAACCCGGTGCACGCGGTCGCGCCGGCGTTGGCCGAGCTCGCTGCGCGCACCTGGGATCACGGCAACGCACATTTTCAGCCGACGACATTCCAGGTATCGAACATCTCCGCCGGTACCGGCGCGCCCAATGTCATCCCGGGAGAATTGAAAGCGCGCTTCAATTTGCGATTCTCCACCGAGCAGACCGTCGATGGACTCAAGACCGTGGTCGAAGAGCTGTTGCGGCGCCATCGCGTCAACTACTCGCTGGAATGGTTTATTTCCGGATACCCCTTTCTGACCGTCCCGGGGGAACTATCGGAGGCCGCGGTCCGTGCCGTGCAGGAACAGCTGCAGATCACGCCCAAACTCTCAACCGGGGGCGGCACCTCGGACGGACGTTTCATCGCGCCGATGGGTGCTCAGGTGATCGAGATCGGCGTGATCAACGAAACCATCCACAAGGTGAACGAGTGCGTGCGCGTGGCGGATATCGACCGTCTGCAGCGCATCTACTGCCGCACGTTGGAGCTGTTGCTCGCACCCGCCTGAATCCCGGTCATGGCGCCGGCCGCGGAGGCTGCACGTGGCTCCCGAACGTTCATAGAACATTTCCCTGGAGGCTGATCGAGTTGACGACCTTGGTCACGCCCGGCACCTGCTGCGCCAGACTTTCCGCCATTAGGCGCTGGATGTCGGTATCGACCAAACCGTATAGGTACACGGTGTGATCCACCGTTTGGATCTTGATAAGGTTGGGAGGCTGCAATTCGGCGTGATCCTTGAAGGCGGACTCCACCGCAGCAGTCAGTTCCTTGTCGCCGGGGCAGCCGCCGAAGCCGCATTTCTGGTAGGCCGCGCATCCGCCGAGTGTTCCGAACAGAATGACGAGAACCAAGGTGCAATATCGTTCGGAGTTGTTCATACGCCGCCTGACATCGATGGGACCGGATCATATTCGATGTTCGATCAGCCGGATCGTTCCTTGAATCTAGGTCCGCGGCGCGAACGGTATCGGCGATAGCGGCAGAGATACCGTCACCCGGGTGCCGGCATTGTGCCGGCTGTCGATCCGCAGCGCCGCGCCGATCAACTCGGCTTGCTCGCGCAGTCCGACGATGCCGTAGTGCCCGGAGCTCGACGCCGAGGGATCGAAGCCGATGCCATTGTCCTCGATGCTCAGTTCCAGATGGCTGGGATCGGTCATGCGGAGCCGCACCGTCGCGCGAGTCGCGCGCGCATGCCGCTCGATGTTGCGCAGCGCTTCGTGGGCCATGCGCAGCAGAGTTTCGGCGCGATCGTCGCCGAAACTCGCGGCTTCCGGCTCTGTCGTGAAATCCCCGGCAAGTCCCGTGCGGTCGATGAAGTGGTCGAAGGCGGCGGCGAGCCCCGGCCCCAGCCCCATTTCGTGCACGGTGCTCGCGCGCATCTGGATGATGGCGTTGCGGGCCTCCTTGAGTCCCTCGTGCGCGACTTCCTCGGCATGCGCGAGTTCCTCGGGCAGCGCCGCCGGGTCATACGATTGTAATTTTCGCAGGAAGCGGATTTCGCTCAGCATGGCCATCATCGAATGGGCGAGCGTATCGTGCAGATCCCGCGCGATTTTCAAGCGCTCGCGTACGATGGCGGCATGGCGGGATTCTTGCGCGAGGCGCTCGACTTCGCGGGTCCGGAAGGCAACGCGGCGTTCGAGCTCGCCGCTCAGGGTCTCGAGCTCGGCGCGTTCTCGCTGCAGATCGTCGAGAATATTGGCGAACGCGCGGCCCAGCCGCGCCACTTCGTCCTTGCCCGGCGGCACATCGATGGCGGTCCCGCCGCCGCGCCCGACCGCTGCCACGGACAGCGTCAGGCGCTTCAAGCGCCGGGTGAGCTGCAGTGCGCCGATGGTGCCCAACACGGCGGTCGCCGCGCCGAGACACAACGCCACCCATAGAATTCGCTGCGCCAAGGCGTCGGCCCGTTGATAGACGCGTCCGATGGGCTCGCACAGCAGGACCCGCCAATCCAACGCCGGCACTCCGCCGGCGGCGCGCAGCGGCGCCCGCGATACCAGCACCTGCCGGCCGTCGGGCAGGCGTTCGAATTGCAGTGCCGGGGTTCCGCCGCCCAGCGCAACGCCGTTCCACGGCTTGCCCCGCGTGCCGTCCGCGCCGATGAGCACCCCTCCGGCCCGATCGATGACGTAGGCCTGGGTCGAGCCTGCGGGATTCGACTCATCCGTGAGACGCAGCGGATGAATTACCTCGCGAGGCTGGCGCAGGTGCGCGGCAATGACGCCGATGACGCGCCCGGACTTATCCTGGAGCG
>DATLVV010000388.1:0-8672 GCA_035577165.1 Steroidobacteraceae bacterium
GTCGAAGATGCGATTCTTGAGTGCGCAACTGCTGGCCTATCTCGAGCACGAGTTATGGCTGCGCAATGCGCGCCACGCGAATGCGATGGCCGCCGCGCTGGGAGCGGGTCTGCGCAGCATCGCCGGCGCCTCCCTGGCGCAAGCGGTCGATGCCAACGAGGTCTTCGTCGTCCTGCCTGAACGCGTGGTTTCGGCCCTGGAGAAACAGGGCTTCGGCTTTTATCGCTGGCCGCTGTGTGCGGCCTCTGACGGGGTCGCGATCCGCTTGGTGACCTCCTATGCGACCCCGCGGGCGCATGTGGATGAGTTCCTGGCCGCGGCGCACGCTGCGGCGCGTGCCTAAGTTGCGCATGCGACTGCACATCGAGGCGGAGTCGTGGGATTACAAAGTGCCGTTTCGCGTCTCGCGCGGCGCCGAGGCTGCGCTCGAAGTAGTCGTCGTGACCTTGAGCGACGCCGATGGCCATATCGGCCGCGGCGAAGCGGCGGGGGTGGACTATGACGGCGAGACGATTGCGTTGCTGCGTGCGCAGATCGAGGCAGTGCGGCCGAGCATCGAGGTCGGCATCGACTTCGACCGCTTGGGGCGGCTGCTGCCGCCCGGCGGCGCGCGCAATGCCGTGGACTGCGCGCTGTGGGATTTGACCGCCAAACAGTGCCACCAGACCGTCTGGGCATTGACCGGCTTTGACAGTCCGCGGCGGCTCACCACCTCGATCACCTTGGGCATCGATACGGACGCCGCCGTCGCGGCGGGTGCACGCCGCCATGCCGACTGGCCGCTGATCAAAGTGAAAGTCGACGCTTCGCGCCACCTCGACGCCGTGCGCCTGGTGCACACGGCCTGTCCTGCCGCGGGGATCATCGTCGATCCGAATCAGGCGTGGGACTGCGATCTGCTCAACCGGCTGGCGCCGGAACTACAGGCGCTCGGCGTGGTGCTCATCGAGCAGCCGGTGCCGCGCGGCGAGGACGCCACGTTGCGCAGCTACACCGGCGCCGTGCGGCTCGCCGCCGATGAGTCGGTGGCCGATCGCGCGGGTCTTTGCTCGGTCAAGGACTACTACCAGGTCGTGAACGTCAAACTCGACAAGGCCGGCGGCCTCACCGAAGCGCTGGCACTGGCGCGGGACGCCCGCGCGCTGGGATGTCAGGTCATGGTCGGGTGCATGGCAGGAACGTCTTTGGCCATGGCGCCCGGCATGGTCGTCGGACAACTGGCGGAGTTTGTGGACTTGGACGGCCCGCTGCTGCACACCAAGGACCGAATGCATGGCATCGAGTACGATCGAGGCCTGATGCAATTGCCGTCAACGGCTTTATGGGGTTGATAAAAATGCCAAGAATATTGCTGTGTGTCGCCGCCCTGACGGCGGGTTTGCTGAGCATTGCACGGGGCGCGGCAGCAACGCCGCCGGCGGGCGGCGGCGAAGCGCCCTTCGATGTCATCATCGCCAACGGCCACGTCATCGACGGCACCGGCTCGCCCTGGTACAGCGCGGATGTCGGCATTCGCGAGGGACGCATTGCGGCCATCGGCACGTTGGCCAAGGCGACGGCGAAACGCCGCATCGACGCCGCCGGCAAGGTCGTCGCACCGGGCTTCATCGACATGCTGGGGCAGTCGGAATTCACCATCCTGGTCGATCCGCGGCTACCGTCCAAGATCTACCAGGGCATCACCACGGAGATCACCGGCGAGGGAACTTCGGCGGCGCCGATGATGGGCTTCGCGCGCGAGGAGGCCGCCCAAGCGCTAGAGCACTACGGGCTCAAAGCCGACTGGCAGTCGCTGGGCGAATACTTTGCACGGCTCGAGCGGCAGGGCATGGGCATCAATCTGGCCTCGTACGTCGGGGCGACCACGATCCGCGAAGTGGTGATCGGCGGCGCGAACCGCCCGCCCACGGCGGCGGAGCTCGAGCGCATGCGGGCGTTGGTGCGCGAGGCGATGGTGCAGGGCGCGATGGGTGTGTCGACCTCGCTGGAATATGCGCCCGCGCCGTACGCCGGCACCGACGAGCTGATTGCGCTGGCATCCGAGGCGGCTCCCTACGGCGGCATCTACGCGACGCACATGCGTTCCGAAGGGGACGGCATGGTGGCCGCCCTCGATGAGACCTTCCGTATCGCACGCGAAGCGCATATTGCGGCGGAGATCTGGCACCTGAAGGTGGCGGGCAAGAAGAACTGGGGCCACATGCCCGACGTGGTCAAGCGCATCGAGGCGGCGCGCGCCGGCGGTCTCGACATCACCGCGGACACCTATGCCTACACCGCCTGGTTCAACGACATGTCCGCATTCGTGCCGCCGTGGGCGCACGACGGCGGCAACGACAAAATGGTGGCGCGGCTCAAGGACCCCGCGACGCGCGCCCGCATCGTCAAGGACATCAAGACGCCGAGCGAGACCTGGGACAATGAATGGGACGAGGTCCCCGGTCCCGAATCAATACTCATCGGCGTGGTCAAGAACCCGGCGCTGCGGCCGCTGCAGGGCCAGACCCTGGCCGCCATCGCCAAGACGCGCGGCAAGGATCCGATCGAGACCCTGCTGGATATATTGGTCGAGGACAATGGGTTCACGGGCTGCGCCGTGTTCGGCATGCAAGAGGACGATGTGGCGCTGGCCTTGGTGCAACCCTGGGTCTCGATCAACAACGACAGCTCCGGCGCCTCGCCGGATGGCAGGCTGGGCGAGGAGCATCCGCATCCGCGCGCCTACGGCACCTTCCCTAGAATCTTGCGCAAGTACGTGCGCGAAGAGCATCGGCTATCGCTGGAGGAGGCCATCCGCAAGTTCTCGGCGTTGCCGGCGCAGCGCATGCGGCTCACCGATCGCGGCGCGTTGAAGCGCGGCCTGTGGGCGGACGTCGTGGTGTTCGATCCGGCGACCATCGCCGATCGCTCGACCTTCAGCTCGCCGAACGAATTGGCCGTCGGCATGAGTTGGGTGCTGGTGAACGGCGTGCCGGTGATTGCCGACGGGCAGATGACCGGCGCCAAGCCGGGCCATGTGTTGCGCGGCCCGGGCTACTCGCCGGCCCACCCTTGAGCTGTGGCGAAAAAAGTCTCTGAACGATCGTATAGTTGCCAGGGCGCGCGCGGACAGGTGTCGCGCGCCATCGGAGGTTGCCCGTATTCTATGAAATAAATTTAATTATTAACAATTAGTTACACTGTATATTAAATGTACAATGTTGGTAATCGCACCGCGCCATGCGTTTCGGACCGGCCATGCGCAGAACGCAATCCTGCGTGTTGCAGATTTGACAAAGCAGGCGCATGAGATTCTTATAGCCGGTAACACAGGGGATAGGATTGGATGCACCGCTGAACAGCGTTTCGGAGCCGGTTGGAACGCTCGATGTAGCACTGAGTCACGCTGCGCGACTTCTGGAAAAGGATCCCAGACTCGCTGTAGAGCAGGCGGACGTGATCCTAAAAGCCGTCCCCGGGCATCCCCACGCCCGCCTCATTCTGGGCGCCGCGCGTCGCCGTTCAGGAGATGCCCAAGCTGCCATTGAGATACTCGCGCCTCTGGCGCGAGAACAGTCCCGCTCGGCGCCGGCGCACATCGAACTGGCGGTCGCTTTGGGCGAAGCCGGTCGCACAACAGACGCCATTGGCGCACTGCGGCGCGCGCTGCAGCTGAATCCGAATTCAATCGACGCGTGGCAACTGCTGGCCGAGCACCTAGATATGATCGGTGACGCGGGCGGCGCGGACCGGGCGCGCGCGGCGCACATCAAGGCGGCAACCAGGGATCCGCGGTTGATGGACGCCGCCGCTGCGCTGGTCGAAAACAATCTGCCGGTCGCCGAAATGCGCCTGCGAACGCACCTGCAATCGCATCCGAAGGATGTCGCCGCACTGCGCATGCTGGCCGAAATTGCGGCCCGGCTGAGGCGATATGCCGATGCGCAGGACCTGCTCGAGAGCTGCCTGCAGCTTGCGCCGAACTTCGACGCAGCGCGAATCAACTATGCCGTGGTGCTGAACCGTTTGGGCAAACCGGCTGAAGCCTTGCCGCAGATCGAGCGCCTCCTGGCCAAGGATCCTCGCAACCCGAGCCACCGCAGCCTGCGGGCTGCCATCCTCGCCAACCTCGGCCACTACAAGGAGGCAATCGTTGTATACGAGGCCGTCCTCAAAGAGTTTCCGCAGCAGCCGAAAATCTGGATGAGCTATGGCCATTCGCTGAAGACGGAGCGCCGCATCGCCGACGCCGTGACTTCCTACCGTCGCGCGATTGCGCAGCAGCCGACCCTGGGCGAGGCGTATTGGAGCCTGGCAAATCTCAAGACCTTCCGCTTTTCGGACGAGGACACGGCGGCGATGCGCCGCGCGCTGGCGGGCACCGATTTGGACGATGAGGATCGGCTGCATTTCGAATTTTCGCTCGGCAAGGCGCTGGAGGATGCGGGAGCCTACGAGGAATCCTTCGTGCACTACGCAGAAGGCAGTGCGATTCGCAAGAAGAGTCACCCCTACAATGCGGATGACACCACGAAGTTCGTCCAGCGCTGCAAGACGATCTTTACCGCGGACTTCTGCGCGACGCGCGCGGGTTCCGGCTCGCCTGCCCCGGACCCTATTTTCATCGTCGGCTTGCCCCGCGCCGGCTCGACCTTGCTCGAGCAAATCCTGGCGAGCCACCCTCTGGTGGAGGGGACCATGGAATTGCCGGATATTCCCAGGATCGCCATGGAGATCGTGCGGCGCGATGGACGCGGTGAAATCGGGTTTGCGCAGGCCGTCGCCGCGGTACCCCGGGACGAGCTGCGCGCCCTCGGCGAACAGTATCTGTCCGAGACGCGAGCCCAACGCAAGACCGATAAACCATTTTTCATCGATAAGATGCCCAACAACTGTCTCTATGTGTGGCTCATCCATCTCATCCTGCCGAATGCGAAAATCATCGACGCCCGCCGCCACCCGCTCGGATGCTGCTTCTCCGGTTTCAAGCAACATTTCGCCCGCGGCCAAAATTTTTCATACGGACTCGGCGATATCGGACGGTACTATCACGACTATGTGGAGTTGATGGCACATGTCGACAGCGTGTTGCCGGGCCGCGTGCATCGTGTCTTCTACGAATCCATGATCGAAGACACCGAAGTTGAGGTGCGCCGACTCCTCGAGTATTGCGGCTTATCGTTCGAGGAAGCTTGCCTTCGGTTCTACGAAAACGATCGACCGGTTCGAACGGCGAGTTCCGAGCAGGTTCGGCAACCCATTTTCCGCGACGGGGTGGATCGCTGGAGACAGTACGAGCCCTGGCTGGGATCCCTCAAGGATGCCCTGGGCGCGGTTCTCGACAGATATCCGCAGGTGCCGGAGTTTTCATCGCTGATTTGATTTTGCGGATTGTGTTTATTCAATTATTAGGGAGCATGGGAACAATGAGTCGTAGTCGTTCAACAACCAGCGGGCCTCGGGCCCGAGACCTCGGTCGCATCCGCAGCCGCAATTCAATGCGCTACGCGCCGCTTGCCTCGGCCATCTCTGCGATCCTTTCCGCAGGAATGCCGGCGCACGCCGCGACTGATACCGAAGCGAGTTCCGGCGCTCTCGAAGAGATCGTGGTCACGGCGCAGAAGAAGGTTGAAAACCTGCAGAACGTGCCCATCAGCATCTCGGTGCTCGACACCGAGAAGATCGAAAAGCTGCACATCGCCAATCTCGACGATTACGTGAAGTATTCGTCGGGCATCTCTCTGGTG
Organism: Steroidobacteraceae bacterium; assembly: GCA_035577165.1. Classification (GTDB taxonomy): domain Bacteria; phylum Pseudomonadota; class Gammaproteobacteria; order Steroidobacterales; family Steroidobacteraceae; genus Bog-1198. The sequence continues at coordinate 5,727 of DATLVV010000388.1, forward strand.
CGCGGCGAAGGTCAGGGTGGCAACGGTCAACCCGGCACGTCGCACATTTATATGCGCGGCGTGGTCAGCGGCGGCACCAACCACTCCGGATCGCAGCCGAGCGTCGGCGTGTACCTGGATGAGGAGCCGGTGACCACCATTGACGGCACGGTGGACGTCCATATCTACGACATCAACCGCATCGAGGTCCTCGAAGGTCCGCAGGGCACGCTGTTCGGCGCAAGCTCCCAGGCGGGTACGGTGCGCATCATTACCAACAAGCCGGATCCCACCAAGTTCGAGGCCAGCTATGAGCTCGGCGTCAACCAGGTGGATCACGGCGGCACCGGCTATGAAGTGGAGGGAATGGTCAATCTACCGATCTCCCCGACATTGGCCCTGCGCCTGGTCGGTTGGCACCAGCATGATGCCGGCTACATCGACAATGTCGCGGGCACAAATGCCAACGCCGGCATCGTCGACGGCGTGCGTTCGTTTCCGACGTGGTCCACCGATGGCACCACCAACGGCGTACCCAACAACGGCGGAATAGGCCAGGGCTCGATCAGCAATGCGGCCTACGTCAAGAAAGACTACAACACCGTGAACACCTCGGGCGGCCGCGCGGCCCTTAAATTGGACATAGGGGACAACTGGACGGTCACTCCCACCGTCATGGGCCAGAGAGTCACCTCGGAGGGCTTTTTCGGTTATGACCCGGCCGTTGGAGACCTGCAGGTGGCTCACTTCGGCCCGGAATACTCGAGTGATTCGTGGATGCAAACGGCACTCACCATCGAGGGCAAGGTCAGCAATTTCGACATCGTCTATGCGGGCGCATTCATGAAGCGCAATCTGCAATCCATTGCCGACTACAGCGACTACTCGTATTTCTACGACAAGATCGATGGCTACGGGGCGAGCTGGACCGGCAGCCCGACGGCCGGCACCAGCGGCGGTTCACCCATCATGCCGCAGGAATTGGTGGTGTCGAACAGCTCGTTCGAGAAGTGGAGCCATGAGTTGCGCGTGTCCACACCACAAGACCTGCCCGTGAAAGCAACCGTGGGACTTTTCATCCAACGTCAGCAGCACCGCATCTCGGAAGACTATGTGATGCCGGGGTATGCATTCAGCAGTCCCTTCGGCGGCAATGCGAATGGTTTCGATCCCTTCTACTCGATCCCGGGACACGACAACACGATCTGGCTCACCGACGAGACCCGCGTCGACCGGGACAAGGCCATATTCGGTCAAGTGACGTGGGATATCACCAAGCAATTGTCCTTGACCGGAGGCCTGCGCTACTTCAAGGCGGACAATACCCTGGAGGGCTTCTACGGCTATTCGAAGAACTTCTCACCCAGCGGTTCGGGCGAGTCCAAGTGTTTCGCGCCGGCAGTCACGGTCGGCGCGCCCTGCCAGAACTTGGGCAACCGCGACACCGAAACCGGCCACGTGCCGCGGGTCAACCTGACCTACAAGATCACTCCCGACGCAATGGTCTATGCCACCTACTCGAAGGGATTCCGCCCTGGCGGCGTGAATCGCACCGCCCAGCCGGGCATCGGTCCCTACCAGTCGGACTTCTTGACCAACTACGAGATTGGCTGGAAGACGCAGTGGTTCGATCACCATCTGCGATGGAACGGCGCCATTTTCAAGGAAGATTGGAAGAACTTTCAGTTCTCATTTTTGGGCCTGAACAGCGTCACCATCATCGAGAATGGCGGCGATGCGGAAATCAAGGGCATTGAGAGTGAGCTCGAATGGGCCGCGACGTCGAAATTGACGTTGTCCCTGAATTTTAGCTGGCTCGACCCGAAGCTCACGTCGAACTATTGCGGCACGGAAGACCCTGCGACCGGCCAGCCGGCGCGGTCGAATCCGTGTCCTGCGAATCCCGCCGTCGGCATTGACGAGCCCTTCCCGCCGCTCGCCCCGAGCGGAACGCAACTGCCCATCACGCCGAAGTTCAAGGGCAATCTCATTGCGCGCTATTCCTTCGATCCCATCGGCGGCTGGGAGCCGAATGCTCAAGCGGCGTTTATGTATCAAACCGAAGCGACCCCGGCGCTCAAGGCCGCCGACGTGCAGTACATCGGGGTGATGCCGGCGTATGGAATCGTGGATCTGTCGGCCGGAGTCGAGAAGAATGGGATGAACATTCAATTCATTGTCGACAACGTGGCCGACAGGCGCGGCCAGATATCGCGCTTCGAGCAGTGCACGGTATCGGTTTGCCAGCAGCCCTACATCATTCCGGTGCAACCGCGTACTTACGGCATCAAGTTCGGCCAGAAGTTCTGATGCAACGACGCGCCGGCGGGTCGCTCGACCCGCCGGCCGTCCGATCCTTGGCTTCTGACACGAGATAATTCATGAAGATTCTTCCGCGCCTCCTGCTCCTGGCAGGATTGGCGGTGAGCGCCCTGGCGCATGCCGAGCGCTTGCCCGTTCTCAAGCAGATCGACCTGCCGCATCCTTATTACTTTCGCGAGATGTACCTGCCGCAATTGACCAGCGGCCCGAGCAGCCTCGCGTGGTCGCCGGATTCCCGCGAACTCATCTATTCCATGGCGGGCTCGCTGTGGCGGCAGACGGCAACGACCGGCGCCGGCGCGGCGCAGCAGCTCACCACCGACTCCTATGACTATCAGCCGGACTGGTCGCCGGACGGGCGCTGGGTGATCTATAGCTCCTATCGCAACGACGCCATGGAATTGTGGATCTTGGAATTGGCCACCGGCATCGCGAGGCCCTTGCTCGCGAACGGCGCGGTCAATGTCGAACCGCGATTCTCGCCCGATGGCACGCGCATCGTGTTCGTGTCGACCCTGTACAACCGGCGCTTCCACATTTTCACCGCCGATTTCAACGCCGGCGCGATCGCCCATGTGGAGCGGCTGACCGGGGAGCACAAGAGCGAGCTGCGGCGCTACTACTACAGCGCCTTCGACCATGAGA
>DATLVV010000389.1:0-3892 GCA_035577165.1 Steroidobacteraceae bacterium
GCATAGATCAAATCCGCCCATTCGAGCGCTTCTTTCGCGTCGTGCACCAGCAACGCCGCCTGTCCGGTGGCATAGGCGTTGCTGCTGGTCAGGGCGTTGTCGTCGGCGGCAAAGGGTTGGATCGGGGTCAGGCCGGCGTTCTTCAGCGCCTGCGCGGCTTTCATTCGCACGCCTTGATAGTAGGCCTCGCCGGCGCCCACCATGGCGGCGCCGACATTGCCCAACTGCGCGAGGTCGCCTTCACCCAGCGTGCCGCGGGACTGCACCACGGGCGTGATCCGTTTGTTGAGCAGGTCGAGCAGCATCTGCGACAACTGCGGACTGGGAGCGTTGTGAACCATGGCGTTGGCGCGCACCACCAGCATCGCGCGCACGATCTCTTCGCTTGCGATCTCGGGACCCGTGCCCCACTCGGCACCGGAATGGAATCGCCCTGACTGCGTCTTTTCGATCAGCGCGCGATTCTTCGGCGACAGCGGATCGCCTTCGAACATCACCGTTTCACGCTGATCGCCCGCACCGCGATTGAACCAATAGACCGGTATGCCTTCGGCGGAGGCCTCGAGCAACAACCCATAGTTGTCAGCCTGGTGTTGCCGGGCCTCGGCGCTCAGTTCCACTTTGGCGCCGTAGCGCGCCACCATGACGATTTGATCGATGCTGAGACTGTGCCCGTCGAGAGTCACGGTGCGATCGCTCATGGTCGGGGTGATGGGCGTGTAATTCGGGGCCGCCGCGGCGGGCATGGCTGCGCCAGAGAGCGCTCCTGCGCACACTATCGCGGCGCCGAACGGCGCGCGCCAGGAGTACCCGCCACCAGCGGAGTGTCGTTGCATCATTGAGCACCTTTGAATTGCAAGTTCATGAAGATTCCGGGTCGTCCGGCGGAGCGTCCACCGGCGGGCCGCGGTGATACGGCAGCCAGGCGTAGATTTCCGGCGAGGTCTGGGGGTACGCCAGAAAGTCCTCGTGAGTCTCGACGATGCGGTCTGCCTTGCGCCGCCACAGGCGCCAGACGCCGAACAGGGTGAATGCGGCGGTCAGCGCCATGACATAGACGAAGAACGCGCTCGGCGTGATGAGTTGAATGGCGAAGGTGCCCACCGTGGGTCCGATGGTTGAGCCCAATGCCCAGACGAACAGCAGGGTCGAGGACAGCGCCACGTAGTCGGTGGCGACCGCACGGTCGTTGGCGTGGGCCACCCCCACTGCATACAGACTCTCCGCGAGGCCGCCGAAAATACCAAACAGCAGCGCCAGCAACGCGAACGGCATTCGATGCTCGGACCACACCAGCGCCGCGGCCACGGCGAGGATGCCGAGGCCGAGGCCGATGAGCGCATGCAGCCGGTCGACCTTGTCCGAGAAATAGCCGATCGGCCATTGCAGGAACAATCCGCCCAACGAGACGCAGGCCATCAACAGCACGATGTGTTGTTGATCGAAGCCGATGCGCGCACTGAACAGCGGACCGACCGTGGTGAAGGCGGTCAGAATGAGACCATTGAGGAGACAGGCCGTGACGCTCACCGGGGAGGTGCGCAGCGCCTTGAGAATTTCCAGCTTCACCCGGTGCGGCAGCACGGGTGCACGCACGTTGATGGCGACCATCGGCAACAAGGCAAGCGTCGTTGAAATACCGGCCACTAACAATAGCTCTGGACCCCGCACGTTGAGGCGTTGGCTGAACAGTTGGCCGATGCCGAAGAACAGGCCGTATACCAGCACATAAATTGTCAGCACCCGGCCGCGCTGCTCGTTCGGCGCCAGCGCGTTCAGCCAACTCTCGACGATGATAGCAAGTCCCGCGGCATTGATGCCGATCAGAAACCGCAGCAGCTCCAGGGCAGGGACGCTGTCGGCAAAGTACAGACAGAGAATGGCCACCGACTTCAGGCAGGCGAAGGTCGCATAGGCGCGTTCCAAGCCCACCGGCGCGATCAACTTGTGGGCGTACAGGCACCCCACCAGAAATCCCAGGGCTTCGGCCGTGGCGATCAGGCCGATCACCCCGTCGGACATTCCCATGGCGGAGAACCGCAGCGGCAACAGCGAGCCGAGAAAGCCCGAGCCGATCATGAGCAGGGCCGTGCTGATCAAGGGCGGCGCCACGCGCCATGGAATGGCGCTGGCGGAACGCGCAAGCGGTACGGCGGTGCTGGAGTTCATGAAGGATTTTATCTTGATTTCCCTTGCGCGGCGATGCCCGCTAGGCTTGAGGTATGAGCATGCATGCCTTGTTTCCGACTTTTGTCTACACCGCGGCTCTGCAAAGAACGGGTGCGGCCGCCTTCAACCGCCAGTTGCTGAAGGAGTGCCTGCAATTGCGGCTGGACGATGCGGCCGGGCGCCGTTGGTCCGCCAAGAATTATCCGGGCGGCTATACCTCGTACGGCTCGGTGCACTGGCTGCAGCGTATTTCCCCGACCTTCAAGGCTCTGCAAAGCCGCCTCGAACGGCACGTCAAGACCTTCGCCGATGCCGTCGACTGGGATCTCGATGGGCGCGAACTCAAGATGACCGATTGCTGGCTCAACATCATGCCCAAACTCGTGGTGCATGGGCTGCATCTGCATCCCCTGTCGACCTTGAGCGGCACCTACTATGTACGCGTCCCCGCCGGTGCGCCCGGGATCAAATTCGAGGATCCGAGGCTGGATCGGTTCATGGCGGCACCGCCGCGCAAATCGACTGCGAAACGGGAGACGCAGGCGTGGGGAACGTTTCCGGCCGCCCCGGGACAATTGGTGCTGTTTGAAAGTTGGCTGCGGCACGAAGTGGTGCCGAACCGTGTCGCCGCCGAACGCGTCAGCATCAGCTTCAACTACAATTGGTTTTAGCCGGGGCGCCATAAGCTCGCGCGCAATGGTAAACTCTCAAGGGAATGATCACCCAAAAATCCGACGCCACCATGGCGGTGTTTCTGGACCTGGAAAACATCGCATTGGGCGCGCGCGACGCCAAGTACCCGAGTTTCGACGTCGAGAAGGTGCTCGAGCGATTGCTGCTGAAGGGCCATATCGTCGTCAAGAAGGCCTACTGCGACTTCGATCGCTACAAGGACTTCAAGCGCGGCTTGCACGAGGCCGCATTCGAACTCATTGAAATCCCGCATGTACGCCAGTCCGGCAAGAATTCCGCGGACATTCGCATGGTCGTCGATGCGCTCGATCTCTGCTACACCAAGGGACACGTCGACACCTTCGTCATCCTGAGCGGCGACTCGGATTTCTCGCCGCTGGTGAGCAAGCTGCGCGAGAACGCCAAAACCGTCATCGGCGTCGGCGTCAAGAATTCGACCTCGGACTTGTTCATCAACAACTGCGATGAATTCATCTACTACGATGACCTGGTCCGCAAGGAACCCTCCAAGGCACGCCGCCGCATCACGGCAGTGGCGCCCGCGCAACTGGTCGCGGCCGCGGAACGCAAGGGTCCGGACGTGAACGATGCGCTGGAAAAAGTCGCCGAGACGCTGGAGGCGCTGATCGAAGAGCGCGGCGAGAGCGAATCCATCTGGGGATCGATGATCAAGCAGGCGATCAAACGTCGTCACCCCGGCTTCAATGAGCGCTTCTACGGCTTCAAATCGTTCAATGACCTGCTGGCCGATGCCGAAAAGCGCGGACTCTTGACGCTGCGGTCGGATGAAAAATCCGGCGGCTACACGGTGCGGTTGGTGGACAAGCCGCCGGCCAAAGCCGGCTAGAGACGCGCGCTCGAGCACGCGCTATTTCGCGGTCTTGCTCTCATGGGCGGCGGCGAGCGCCAGAAACATATAGTTGGTTTCACCTCCTCCCATGACATATTCGCTCTGCTGCCAGAAGTACGGCCAAATCTTTAGTTCTGGCAGGTCGGGCCTGATCAAGGCGGTGCCGGAAATGACGCCGCC
>DATLVV010000390.1:0-12781 GCA_035577165.1 Steroidobacteraceae bacterium
GTCCGTGTACACCGCAGAGACCTTGAATGAGGCGCTGAAGGCCCAACGCCGCCTCGCGCCCGGCGAATCGGTGGTGACGCGCGATGGAATTTGGCTGGGGTCGGACTGGCTGCGGCTGTCGCGGGATGCGGATCCGCACACCGGCGTGATCGAACGCGAGGAGACTTTGCGGGAAATCCGCATTCAGGTCGGCGCCCTCGCCGATGAGGTCAAGGACCTCGAGCACCGCCTGGAACTCACCCGCGAGCGCGTGCGCGATCACGAAGACCGGCGCGACCGCTTTCAAGCGGAAGTCAATCGGCTGCACCGCGAACACGTCGATCGGCGCGCGGAGCTCGATTCGGCTCAGGCACGCAAGATCGATGCGGCGCGGCGCATGGCTCAGCTGGAGACCGAACTCGCCGACATCGGCACGGAAATCGAGCGCACAGACGGGGCATTGCGCGAGTCGCGAGGGTGCATGGAAGTCGCGATCGACAAATTGGCCGCACTCGAACCGCTGCGTGCGGCGCTGGAATCGGAGCGCGACCGCATGCGCATGGACGCCGGAGCGGCGCGCGCCGCGGCAACCTCGGCGCAGCAGATTGCGCGCGAGTTGGCGGTGCAAGTGGAGTCGCGGCGCTCGTCGCACGCGTCCTTGACGACGACGTTGGGCCGCATCGAGGTGCAACTGGAAACTCTGGAAACGCGGCGCAACGAGCTGGCGAACCAATTGGCAGAGGGCGAGGCACCGCTCGCCGCCGAACATGGCCGGCTCGAGAGTGCATTGCGATCGCGCACCGAGGTTGACGGCGAACTGCAGGCCGCGCGGATTGCCAGCGATGAGCTGGACGCCCAGCTGCGCGCGCGTACTGCGGCGGGCGAGCAGGCCGAACAGCAGGTGGAGGCGGCGAGATCGAGTTTGGACGAGGCCCGGATGGCGGCATCGCAAGTGCGGGTGCGACGCGAAAGCGTCGCTGAGCAGCTGGCTGCGACCCATTTCGAACTCGCCGATCTGCTCGCGCAGCTCGCGCCGGAGGCGACGGTCGCGGCTTGGGAATCGCAACTGGAGGAAACCAAGGGCAAGATCGAGCGCCTGGGGCAGGTCAATCTCGCGGCCATCGGAGAATTCAAGGAGCAGTCCGAGCGCAAGGAATATCTCGACCGGCAGTGCAAGGATTTGACCGATGCCCTGGAGACCCTCGAGTCCGCGATGCGTAAAATCGATCGCGAGACGCGCACCCGCTTCGAGGATACCTTCAACAAGGTGAACGCCGGCCTCAAGGAGAAATTCCCGCGGCTGTTCGGCGGCGGCCATGCCTACCTGGAACTCACGGGCGAGGAGGGTGCCGCTGCGGGCGTGTCCGTCATGGCGCGTCCGCCCGGGAAGCGCAACAGCACCATCAGCCAGCTGTCGGGCGGCGAGAAGGCTTTGACCGCCGTTGCGCTGGTATTCGCCATATTCGATTTGAATCCGGCGCCGTTCTGTCTGCTGGACGAGGTGGACGCCCCTCTCGATGAAAACAACGTCGGCCGGTTTTGCGATATCGTTCGCGACATGTCGCGAAACGTGCAGTTCATTTTCATCACGCACAACAAGAGCACCATGGAGCTGGCCTCGCAGCTGGTCGGCGTCACCATGAACGAGCCGGGAGTGTCGCGCTTGGTGGCCGTCGACGTCGACGAGGCTGTACGCATGGCTGCGATGTAAGGCCGGGAGCCGGGAGCTTGGCCGAGCTACGCTGGATCTTGCTGGGCCTGAGCGTGCCGCTGCTCGGCTTCATATGGTGGTGGACCGCGCGGCGCGCCGGCCAAACGCCGGCCAATCCGGAACTGCGGGAAACGACTCCTGCGCCTGATCCGCGGCGCAATGAATCCGGCAGCGACAGCGCGAGACCGGCGCCCAATCCCCGCGACTGGGGGGTGTCGCCGTTCGAGCCTCTCAACATTCGCACGGCCGAGTTCGATCGCGTTCCCGTGTTGGATCGTCCCATGATGGCCCACGCCGACCCCGAGCCCCTGGCCTCGGCCGACACCCTGGCCCCCGAACCCCTGACGGTCGAACTCCTGGCGGACGAACCCCCAGCACCGGAACCGAAACCGATGGCGGCCGACCCGCCGGCGGATTCGGCGCCGTCCGAGCCGCCTGCCCCGTCGCCGCCCAGGGCGGCGCCGATATCCATCACCGGGCCGGTGGCCGAGAACAGCGATCGTTTCGCCTCTCCGGCCGCGCACGCGCCGAATGTCGCAGAACTGCAGAGGATCGTGACCATTCGCGTTTCCGCCCTGGGGGAAACCCACTGGTCGGGGCCGCAGCTGATGGCGGCATTCGAATTGCACGGACTTGCGTTCGGACGCTACCAAGTGTTTCACCGCAAGCATGTCGACGGGCGCAGCCTGTTCTGCGTCGCCAGCCTCATCGAGCCCGGCACCTTCGACGTTGCGGCGATGGCCGGGCAGGAGTTTCGCGGCGTGACCTTGTTTGCAGTGCTGCCGGGTCCGATTGCGCCCCTCGAAACGGTGGATGAGCTGCTGCGGACCGCACGTGGATTGGCCGAGGAATTGTCCGGCATGATTCAGGACGCGAAAGGAATGCCTCTGTCGCCGCAGCGCGCGGCTGCATTGCGCGAGGATGTCGCGCGCTTTCAAGCCGCGCTTCCCGCCAGGTAGGGGAAGGAGTCCGGCTCAAGATGTGTGCGCAGAAAGCAGCGGGTCCGGGCAAGAGCGCAGCGGCGCGCGCGCGGGTTCTGCGCGAAACTCTGGATCGCTACAATTATCGCTACCACGCGCTCGACGATCCGGAGGTTCCGGATTCTGAGTACGACCAGCTGATGATCGAGCTGCGTGCTCTCGAGACCCAATATCCCGAACTATTGACCCCGGATTCACCCACCCAGCGAGTGGGAGCCACCCCCATCGCGGCCTTCGGCGCCGTGAAGCACCGTCTCGCCATGTTGTCGCTGGACAACGCATTCAGCGACGACGATGTGCGCGACTTCGACCGCCGCATCCGTGAACGGCTTGGCCGTGAAGGCCCGATCAGCTATTCGGCGGAACCCAAGCTCGACGGATTGGCGATCAGCGCGCGCTATGAAAATGGCGTGTTCGTGCAGGGTGCAACCCGCGGGGACGGAGAGACCGGCGAGGACATCACGCAGAACCTCAGGACCATCAAGGCCCTGCCGTTGAAGCTGCGTGCCGATCGGCCGCCCCGGCAGCTCGAGGTCCGGGGCGAAGTGTTCATGCCGCTGGCCGGGTTCGAGCGCTTCAATCGGGAGGCGGTCGCGCGCGGCGAGAAGAGCTTCGTCAACCCGCGCAATGCGGCGGCGGGAAGCCTGCGCCAGCTGGATCCCAAAATGACGGCGGCGCGGCCACTGGATCTCTTCATCTATTCCCTCGGAGCGGTCGAGGGCGGTGCGCTGCCCGGGCTCCATAGTGAAACCCTGCAGGCATTGCGCCAATGGGGATTCAAGATCTGTCCTCAGTCGCGGGTCGTGAGCGGCGCCGACGGCTGCTTGGGCTACTACCGCGAGATGGGCGAGCTGCGTGCGAAGCTGCCCTATCAAATCGACGGCGTGGTCTACAAGGTCGACGAGTTACCGCTGCAGAGGCAGCTGGGTTTCGTGTCGCGAGCGCCGCGCTGGGCGGTTGCCCATAAGTTCCCCGCGGAGGAGGCGCTGACGACCGTGCGCGACATCGAGTTTCAAGTCGGCCGCACCGGCGCGCTGACGCCCGTGGCGCGGCTCGAACCGGCCTTCGTCGGCGGCGTGACCGTGAGCAATGCGACTTTGCACAACATGGATGAGCTGACCCGCAAGGATGTGCGGGTGGGCGATACCGTGGTCATTCGCCGCGCCGGGGATGTCATTCCGGAAGTGGTGAGAATGCTGCCGGAGCGCAGGGTCGCCGGTGCGGCGCCGGTGAAGTTGCCGAAGAAGTGCCCCGTGTGCGGATCGCCCGTGGTGCGCGAGGCCGACCAGGCAGTCGCCCGCTGTACCGGGGGCCGGGTATGTGCGGCGCAGCGCAAGGAGGAAATCAAGCATTTTGCCTCGAGGCGAGCCCTGGATATCCAGGGGCTCGGCGACAAGCTGGTCGAGCAGTTGGTCGACCGCGATTGGGTGCGCAACCCGGCGGATCTCTTTTTTCTGCAGCTGGATCAATTGGCGACGCTCGAGCGAATGGGCGACAAGTCCGCACAGAAGCTGCATTCGGCCATCCTCGCCGCCAAGCACACCACGCTGCCGCGCTTCTTATACAGCCTCGGCATACGCGATGTGGGCGAGGCTACAGCACTCGCCCTTGCGCAGCATTTTGGCGATATCGAGGCGCTGCGCCACGCGGGGGACGAGGAGATCCAGCGCGTTCAGGACGTGGGGCCGGTGGTGGCGAAGAGCGTCGCGGATTATTTTCGCGATTCCGAGAATTCTTCCATCGTCGATCGGCTGCTGGCGGCCGGCTTGACCTGGCCGGCACCGGCCGCCGTTGCCGTCGACTCCGCGCTGAGCGGAAAAAGCTTCGTGCTGACCGGCACGCTGGCGAGCCTGACGCGCGAGGCGGCTGCCGAGGCCATCGTGCAACACGGCGGCAAGGTGAGCGGCAGCGTTTCGAAGAAGACGCACTATGTGGTGGCGGGATCCGACGCGGGTTCCAAACTCAAGAAGGCCCAAGAGTTGGGCATCGATGTGCTCGACGAAGCACGATTTTTAAAAATGCTGAAAAAGTAGGGGTGCGGGCCCTGAGGTGGGCCCGCGTTTATTTCCCGTTTCGCTGACCGGCGTCAGAGCTTCTTTTCGATCTTCGCCGTCTTCTTCAGGGCCTCGATATAGTCCTGAAATTTCTTCTGCAAGATGCCGTTCGAAAGTTGTCCCTTGAATTGGTCGAACGGCGCGTCGCGCGTATCGACCAGCTTGATGACATGCCAGCCGTACTGGGTCTGCACCGGATCAGTGGTGGTTTCGCCCACTTTCAGGGTCTTGACGGCATCGCCAAAGGGTTTGACCATGCGCGCGGTGGTGAACCAGCCCAGGTCGCCGCCGTTCGCTTTCGAATTGTCGGTGGACTCTGCCTTCGCGACATCTTCGAATTTTGCCCCCCCCTTGAGCTTCTTGATGACCTGATCGGCCTTTTCCTTGCTCGGAACCAGGATATGCGAGGCGCGGTACTCGGTCTTGTCCGTGGCGGTGTCGTAGGCTGCGTGCAATTCCTGATCCGTGGGCTCGTGGCTCTTCACGTACTTCTGCGCGGCTGCATCGGCCAGGATTTGCGTCCGCACCAGCGCCAGGCGCGTGGCGACATCGGGGTCCTTTTCCAGGCCATCTTTCTCGGCTTGCGCCGCGATGAGCTGCATATTGATCATCTGGTCGAGAACCTTGTCCTTCTCTTCCGCCGTCACCTCGGATTCGGATTTGCCGCGAAGCAGACCCTTCAAGTAATCCTGATAGGCGTCGCGGGAAATGGACACGCCGTCGACCACGGCGACGGGAGGCGACGAGGCCGCCGTCTTGTCGGCAACCGCGGGCGCCGCCGCCTGCTGTCCCTTGCCGCAGGCCGCCAGCAGTATGGTAATCGCCGCCACCGTGGATACTCGGCTCCACTGGGCCCTGAAGAATTGCGTCATTTGTTTCCTCTACACACGAAAAAGGCGGTAACGGCCGACATGGCCGACTCGCCCGGGGGGTCGAAGTTTAGCCTTTACGGCGCGATCTCTCCAATTATCAACATAATTTCACGAAAACCGGCGCCGCTCGCGGCGGCAACCGGTGCCGCTCAGGGCGGCGGCGACGCCTCGATCGCCAAGGCATGAATGTCGGTCCGCAGAAGATCGTCGACGGCGGCGTACACCAGGCGATGCCGGGCCACGGGCGGCATGCCGCGGAACGCCTCGGCCACGATGGTCACGCGAAAATGGCCGTGGCCTCCGGCCGCTCCGGCATGGCCGACGTGCAGATGACTTTCGTCCTGAATAATGAGAACGGATGGCGTGAAGCGGCTCTCGAGCCGCTGCCGCAGCACGCTTTCGCGGCTGCTCACGGCTCCTGGTCCGGTTGCGGGGCCTTGGACTTGGTGCTCAGCCAGAAGACCTGCGGGAGCATGAATAGGAACATAGCCGCGGGGATGCCGATCACCTTGAAATGGACCCATACGCTCTCGGCAAAGTTCCTCGCGATGTACAGGTTGGCGACCGCCAGCAGGGCGAACCACGCGACCCACAGAAGATTGATCGCCGCCCACTCGCGCGCGGAGACCTGCAAAGTGCCCTCGAACGCCGATCCGTACATGCGTCGTGCCAGGGGCTGCCGGCCGATGAACATGCTGCCGAGAAAGGCGATCGCCGTCAGCGCAAGCAGCACGGTGGGTTTCCAATGCAGGAAGCGGCTGTCGCGCTTCCACAGGGTCGCGGCGCCGAGAATCAGCACCACCACGGCCGTGATGACGTGCATGGTCTTGAACTTGCCGGTCCGCAGCCGATGCACCACCAGCAACAGCACACAGGCAATCATCAGCGCTGCGGTCGCCCAGTAGATGTCCTTCCATTCGAACATCGCAAAAAAAACGATGAGCGGCGACAACTCAAGTAGCTGATTCATCCGCGTATCATAACCGACCAGTGAGCATCTACCTGCAACTGCATCCGGTGTCCCCCCAGCGCCGCTTCGTGCGTCAAGCCGTCGAGGTCCTGCGCGGCGGCGGGGTGATCGTCTATCCCACCGATTCTTGCTACGCACTCGGCTGCCATATCGGCGACAAGACGGCGCTCGAGCGCATCCGCAATATCCGGCAGACGGATCGAAATCATCATTTCACCCTGGTATGCCGCGACCTGGCCGACGTCGGCAAGTACGCGATGGTCGACAACTGGCAGTACCGGATGTTGCGCGCACACACGCCGGGTCCGTACACCTTTTTGCTCAAGGCGTCGCGCGAGACGCCGCGGCGATTGAAGCACGAGAGGCGGGGCACGATTGGATTGCGCGTTCCGGATCATCCGGTGACCGCCATGCTGCTCGGCGAATTGGGCGAACCCGTGATGAGTTCGACGTTGCTGCTGCCCGGGGAGGAACTGGCGCGCACCGACGCGAAAGAGATTTATGACAAGCTCGAACACAGCGTGGATCTAGTCCTCGACGGCGGCAATTGCGGGCTGATTCCGACCACCGTGATCGATCTGTCCGGCAACCATGCGGTCGTGGTGCGCGTCGGCCGCGGATCGTTGAGCCCCTTTGGGACTTCCGCCCCCGTATAATGCCGGCGCAACGCGGGTTAGGAAGCTCGTATTTAGTTCATATAACGAGTGTAAGCATTGGATTTAGATACATTTCTTAGAAATATTTCCATCAAGGTAATCCCGGTGTTGTTGGCGATCACCCTGCACGAAGTGGCGCACGGGTGGATGGCAAGATACTTTGGCGATCGCACCGCCGAGTTGCTGGGTCGCTTGAGTTTGAATCCGTTGCGTCACATCGACCCCATCGGCACCTTGTTGGTGCCCGGTCTGTTGCTGGCCTTCGGTGGTCCGATGTTTGGTTGGGCAAAGCCGGTGCCCGTGGCCACGAGCGCGCTGCGCAATCCGCGTCGCGCGACGCTGATGGTGGCTCTTGCCGGTCCTGCGGCCAACATCCTGATGGCGCTGGCTTGGGGCGCGGTTCTGGCGGCGATTGCGCGGGTCAACGGCAACCAGACCTTGGACTATTGGATCGCGCTCATGGCGCAAGCGGGTATTGTGGTGAACGTGATTCTTGCGGTGCTCTATCTGCTGCCCATACCACCGCTCGACGGTGCGCGGGTGCTGTCGGTCTTTTTGCCGTCGCGCTCCAGTGCTCACCTGGCAAAGTTCGAACCCTTCGGCTTGTACGTCGTGGCAATCTTGGCGGTGCTGCCGGCGTCCCAGCCGGTGTTCCTGGTGCTGTTCAGTCCGGTATTCCACGGCATGGGTCATTTCATCAAAGCGCTGATGGACACTACCGCATGAGCGGCGCCATCCAAAATCGGCGCGTGCTGTCTGGCATGCGGCCCACGGGCCAACTGCACCTGGGCAATTACCATGGCGCTCTCAAGAATTGGATCGAACTGCAGTACCAGTACGAATGCTACTTCTTCATCGCTGACTGGCACGCGCTGACCACCGGCTATGAGGACACAGCGAAGCTCGAGGAGCATGTGTGGACCATGGCGATCGACTGGCTGGCGGCGGGGCTGAATCCGGGGGTTGCCACCTTGTTCATCCAGTCGAAGGTGCCGGAGCATGCGGAACTGCACTTGTTGCTGTCGATGATCACGCCCCTCGGCTGGCTGGAGCGGGTCCCGTCCTACAAGGATCAGCAAACCCAGCTAGCCGACCGCGACTTGAGCACTTACGGCTTTCTGGGCTATCCCCTGCTGCAATCCGCGGATATTTTGCTGTACCGCTCGCAATACGTGCCGGTGGGCGAAGACCAGGTCGCGCACGTGGAGATCACGCGCGAGGTGGCGCGGCGCTTCAATCACATCTACGGCCGCGAGCCCGAGTTCGAGCAAAAGGTGGAGAAGGCCATCAAAAGCCTGGGTTCGCGCAACTCGACCATGTATCGCTCGCTGCGCAAGGAGTTCCAGGAGAAGGGCAATCCCGATTCCCTGGCCAAGGCGCGCGCGCTGGTCGAAGCAAATGCCCGGTTGACGGTCGCCGACCGCGATCGTCTGTTTGGCTTTCTCGAAGGCACCGGCATTGCGATTCTGCCGGAACCGGAAGTGCTGCTCACCGCGACGCCCAAGGTACCCGGCCTCGACGGACGCAAGATGTCGAAGTCCTACGGCAACACCATCGGCCTGCGCGAGGACACCGATTCGATCGTCCGGAAGCTCAAGGCAATGCAGACCGATCCGGCCCGGGTGCGGCGCACGGACCCGGGTGATCCGGACAAATGCCCGGTGTGGGATCTGCACAAGGTGTATTCAAACGCCGACACTCAGGCGTGGGTGCAGCAGGGTTGTCGCACCGCAGGCATCGGTTGCCTGGACTGCAAGGCGCCGCTGATCGGCAAGATCATCGAAGAAGTGTCTGCGATCTCCAAGCGGGCGCAAGAGTTTGAGGAGAATCCCGACCTGGTACGCGGTATCATCGCCGAGGGCTGCGAGCGGGCGCGAGGAGCGGCGCGCGAGACGCTGGACGCGGTCCGGCAGGCCATGGCGATGGACTATCGATGAAACCTGAATTGACCCTGGTACAGAACTCCGTGGCGGCCGCACCGGTGATCGCGCCGCAGCCTGCGCAGGGCGAGATGCCGTTTGCCGTGGTGGAGGGGCAGCCTATTACGGAAATGCCGCGAGATTTGTACATCCCGCCGCAGGCGCTCGAGGTCTTTCTCGAGGCCTTCGAGGGGCCGCTCGACATGCTGCTGTATCTGATACGGCGGCAGAATCTGGACATTCTCGATATCCCGATCGCGGAAATCACGCGCCAGTACATGCGCTATATCGAACTGATGCAGGTGCTGCAGCTGGAATTGGCCGGCGAGTACCTGCTGATGGCGGCGACCCTCGCGGAAGTGAAATCGCGAATGCTGCTGCCGCGGGTCCGCAGCGATGAGTTGGCGGAAGAGGGGGATCCTCGCGCCGAGCTGGTGCGCCGTCTGCAGGAATACGAGCGTTTCAAGCGCGCCGCCGAGGGGATCGATCGCATGCCGCGGCTCGAGCGCGATACCTGGGTTGCCTCGGCGGATCTGGCGGACCGCAAGGTGGTGCGCATGCCGCCGCAGGTGACGCTGCAGGAAATGCTGCTGGCCTTTCAGGAAGTGCTGTCGCGCAGCGACATGTTCGCGCATCACCACGTGCAGCGCGAGCCGTTGTCGGTGCGGCAGCGGATGACCGACGTGCTGGCGTCGCTGACGGCGAGCGCGTTCGTGGATTTCGTGCGATTGTTTCGCCCCGAGGAGGGCCGACGCGGAGTGACGGTGACCTTCGTCGCCATCTTGGAACTGATGCGCGAAGGGCTGATAGAAATAGCCCAGGCGGAGGCCTATGCGCCGCTGCACGTACGCCTCGGCAATCCGGCCCGGCATCTCAAACTGGTGGCCGACGACGGGGCGGCCAACGACGAAATTGCGAGTACCTCATGAACGATCAATACGTGAAGAATGTGGTTGAAGCGGCATTGCTCGCGGCCGGCCGGCCGTTGACGATGGACGAATTGGTGAGCGTATTCGACGAGCGCGACGGCTCGAACGCCGAGGAAGTTCGCGGCGCGCTTGCGGCGTTGACCGCGGACTACGAGACGCGCGGCCTGGAATTATTGGAAGTGGCGAGCGGCTACCGCATTCAAATCAGGGCCGCCGTGGCGCAGCCGGTGTCGCGCCTTTGGCAGGAACGGCCGGCAAAGTATTCGCGCGCCCTGTTGGAAACACTGGCGCTGGTGGCCTACCGCCAGCCGATCACCCGCGGCGAAATCGAACAGATCCGCGGCGTGGCCGTCAATCCCAACATCATCAAGACGCTGCTGGAGCGCAGTTGGATCCGGGTGGTCGGGCACCGCGACGTCCCCGGCAGGCCGGAACTGCTCGGCACCACCCGCGAGTTTCTCGACTATTTCAGCTTGAAGAAGCTCGACGATTTGCCGACCCTCTCGCAACTCAAGGAGCTCGAGGACCTGCGGGTGCAGTTGACCCTGCCCGGCGCAGATCCGCAAGTCGCGGCCGCAAGGGTGGAGGATGCCGATGGGCTCCCCGACGACGAAGAAGAATCCGACGCCACCGGCGCGCAGGATGCGGACAGCGTGCAGGATGCCGAGGGCGCGTCGCCGCGGCCCCAAGGGCTGGTGGCAAGCGGTGCGCAAGACGATCGCTAGGAGTCTGTGAGTAATCCACGTGGCCGCGACGGCGGATTTGGCAAACCGCCGCGCAAGCAGTCACCGCAGCGAAAGGAGCAACCGCCGACGGAGCGGGTGCAGAAACTACTATCGGCGGCCGGCGTAGGCTCGCGCCGCGAAGTGGAACGCTGGATTCGCGAGGGCCGGCTGCAGGTGAACGGCGAGGTACCGGCCTTGGGCACCAAGCTGACGCCGCGCGACCGGATCACCCTGGACGGACGGCCGGTCAGATTGCACACCCCGGTCGTCAAGGAACTGCGTGTGCTCTTGTTCCACCGCTCGCCGGGGGAGACGCTCGATCTGAAGGCCGCCACCTCGCGCGCGGCGGAACATTTGAACTTGCCGCGTGCCTCGGGGCGCTGGCTGGCGATTCAGCCCATGCCGCCGGTCGACGGCGGATTGGAAATTCTCACCGACGATGGATCTTGGGCGCACCGCGTCTCGCAGGGCGTGCACGCGCTCACCATCGACTATGTGCTGCGAATGCGCGGGCCTCTCAAGGAGGATCTGGTCGCGGAGTTTCGCGCCGCCACGGACTGCGAAGGCGAGGCGATGAGCATTCTGCAGGCGGATGCGCAGTTCGGCGAGGGGTTCAATCATTGGCTCAGCGTCACGGTGCGCGACACTCGGTCCGCCCAAGTCCGGCATTGGTGGGCGGCGCGAGGCATCATCGTCAGCCGGTTGATGCGCGTGCGGTTCGGCCCGGTGCATCTGTCGCGTGAATTGCCCCGCGGTCATTCGCGCGCCATGCTGGCGAGCGAGCGCAACGCACTCATCAATGAGATCGACGCGGCCAAGCCGGCCGATGCCCTGCCGGACGCCGCCGGATAGGAGCCTGTCCGGCGCCTAGTTCGCGGGTCCCTTCTTCTTCGAGGCGTCCAGCAATTGCGCCAAGTACTGCTGCCACAGGGCGGCCCAGGTGTGCGTGCCGTGTCCGTGGGTCTGATCGGTGGCCGGCAGCAGCACGAAACGGCCGTTTTTCACGCGCTTGATCTCGCGTTCCGCGATCCCGAGTTCGGGCGGGTTGATGAAATCATCCGCCGAGTTGACCTGCGTCAAGGGTGCCTTGATCTTCTCCAGTCCGGGCGAGGGGTCGTAGTCTCGCGATGCGTTGACCTGATAGAGGAAATCGTTGGCGTCCAGATCCGCGAGCTGGCGCTGCATGAACTCATCCAGGAACTGGTCGGCGGCATCGCGCGTCGGCAAGCTCAACTGCATTTGAATCGGCGCGCTCCCGGCGATCAACAACAGGCCGGCCGCCGTTCGCAGCGCACCCAGGGGCTCGGTCTTGTAGTCGCCTTGCATCCACTCCGGATCCTTGCGAATCGCCTGTATGACCAGATTGCGCCACAGGCGATTGCGTCCGGCGATTTGCACGGGAAGGCAGGCCAATGGCATCAAGGCATCCATGAAATCCGGATAGGTTTCGCCCCACATGAAGGTATGCATGCATCCCATCGAGGTGCCCAACACCAACCGCAGGTGATCCACTTGCAGTCCCTGCTGAACCAAAGCGTGCTGCGCGGCCACCATGTCCGCATACGCATACTGGGGAAAGCGTGCGTGCAAGCCGTCGCTCGGCTTGCTGGATTTTCCGTGGCCGATCCCGTCCGGCAAAATGACGTAGTACTGGCTGGTGTCGAGGAGCTGTCCCTTGCCGTACAACACTCCGGCGAAATGCTCGTTGAGCAGACTGCGCCCGGAGCCGCCGGTGCCGTGCAGTATCAACACTGCATTGTCGACCTTGCCCTGCGCGTCGCGCCGAGGTTTGCCCAAGGTGGTGTAGTGCAGCCGCAGCTCCGGGAGAGTTTCGCCCGATTCAAAATGAAAATCGTGGATGACGTAGTCGCCTTCTACGGCACGCGCGGCGCCGACGGTTGCTTGGGCCGAGGCCGTGCCGAAGGACACACTCAGAACGGCGCACAGCGCGCAAGCCGACAGAATTCGCCAGGAAAGCATCGATCT
>DATLVV010000391.1:0-2274 GCA_035577165.1 Steroidobacteraceae bacterium
GCGTGATTGCTCCCACACCTCGCCGAGTTCGTTCACCGGGTCCGCTCGCAGGATAACGGTGGCGGGGCTTTCCGGCACTGGCAGGCGCACGACACCCGGATGTCCAGCGATGATTCGGCGGAACCAATCGGGCACGGTCAGCGAGGGCTCGAACAGCCGCGATACCGCCAGCGGCTGATCCTGCGCGTCGACCAGCGCGGCGCGGACATGGCGGTTGCCGTTGAACGTAGCAACAAGATGTCGCAGGTCGGCGGCGCGATCGCTTGAACGCGACAGATCATCGAAGCCGTTGCGGATCGTTCGTGTCCCGACATCGAGTGCCGCGCGCAGTTCCGTCCGCACGGAGGCGGCGGCATGCCACGCGATCAGCGCGCTGCCGCAGGCGAGGCTCGCCAGCAGCACCAAACCGACCAATGCAATGAGCCGCGCGCGCAGCGGCATGTGTGTTGTCTCCCTGGGTTTCGCGCCCGTTGCAGGCCAGGCTAAGATTTCGCGAAACATTCTCGCGAAAATCGGGAGGGTTCGCCATAGCCATCGGGGTTGGCGGCGTACAGCGCATCGCCCGAACGCTTCCGCGCGGAGGAAGCTCACGGTTTGATACAAGGTGCCGAAAATACCGACTCTCGACCGCCGTCATGGCCGGGCTTGACCCACTGCTGTCCGGCACGATTTGTGCTTGTACGTGTGCACGACATTGATTCTACTGCGAGGACGACGTTCGCCAACGTTATCCACCGCAACGGAGCCAATGTCATGCGCCACCAGCCTACCCTGTTCGAGCAAATCGTCGAGCAGTTTCCTTGGCACCGCTTCGACCATCATGCTCGTCGCCACGCGGCCGTTCGCGGCCAGCGAGGTTTCACCGCCCGCCACCATTTCCTCGCCCTGCTGGGAGGAGCCCTCGGCGGACAGCAAGGTCTGCGCCCGTTGGTGACGACGCTCGCCCCCCACAACGGCGCGTTGCGCCTGCTCGGCGGCAAGGCGCCGGCCCGCTCCACACTGGCCGATGCCACCCGCACGCGGCCGGCGGAACTGTTCATCGATCTGCTTCACGAACTGATCGGACATGCCAACCGAACCCTGCGGCGCGCACTGCGCGGCGTCGTCCGCCTGATCGATGCCACGCACCTCGGTCTCGGTCCACGCATGCGACGCTGGTTCGGCCTGCATGACGGACACGTCGCCGCCAAGCTGCACGTCGTGTTCGACCCAAGCGCGCAGAAGCCCGTGTTCTTCGCCGTCACCCCAGCACGCATCAACGACATCACCGCCGCCAAGCAGATGCCCATCGAGCCCGGTGCCACCTATGTGTTCGATCTCGGCTACTACGACTTCGCCTGGTGGGCCAAACTGCTCGACGCCGGCTGCAACTTTGTCACCCGCCTCAAGTCCAATACGCTGCTGCGCGACATTGAGACGCACCCGGTCATTCCAGGCAGCTGCGTGCTGTCCGATCAGACAGGCTATCTGCCGAAACGTCTCTCCAGCACGCGACGCAACCCGTTCACCGAGAAGGGGCGCGAGATCACCATCCGCATCGATACCGGCAAGGTCCTGCGGCTGTTCACCAACGATCTGACCAGCCCGGCCGAACAGATCGCCGAACTCTACAAGGAGCGCTGGCAGATCGAGCTGTTCTTCAAATGGATCAAGCAGAACCTCAGGATCACACGCTTTCTCGGCTGCAGCGACAATGCCATTCGTAGCCAGATCGCCGTCGCCTTCATCGCCTATCTGCTGGTTCGGTTGATCCAGCAGGCTCAGCCCACACTCCACCGCGCCTGCTCGGTGTTGCTGATCGTGCGCACTCATCTGTTCGTGCGCCGACCGATCGCGCACCTGCTCGATCCCAGCATCGACAAACCGCCAGGGCCAACAATCTCTTTGACACAGCTCCGCTTCCCGTTATGCAACTGACGTGCCGGACAGCAGTGGGCTTGACCCGGCCATCGCTAACCCGCACCAAATTGCAAACGATGCAATCCCCATCAGCAACAGTCCCATAGAAATAGCCAGGTCACGTTAGGCTCGGCAGCGGCCACAGGACGTCAACAGAAAGGTATAAACTCGCTCTGTAACTTACTCTGTGCCTCTGTGCCTCTGTGGTGCAAAACCTTCCTTCCCGCCCACACACCGGCCACCACAAAGTTCCACCGAGAATGTATTGCTGCCCTTCGCGCGAGCAACTGCAGCACGGTCCCAACGTGCAAGCGAACAGTCGTACTCGCCCCAAGCGGCGCTGGCCACCTGCCCGCTCTGACCCACCAAGGCGAT